>JABFVP010000069.1 GCA_013362725.1 Cupriavidus sp. | reverse complement strand
GTGAGCTTGTGCAGCTCGGGCATGCCGCATGAGGCCGGGCCCTGCCATGGCAGCACCGCAACGAAGTCGCGCTCCAGCTCGCCGCGCTTGAAGGCGTGCAGCACATCGTCCTGATGCTCGAACACGATCGCCGGCGCCTGCACCACCTGGTGCTCGGGCTTGACCGCCGAGGTCTTGATCACCGCGCGGCCGAGCTTGCCGTCGAGCAGCTTGATGCCGCCGTCCGGCGCAAACGGCGCGTCGGCACCGCGCACGATGCTGTCATCGAGCGGTGCGGCCGGGCCGTCGATCCACGTCAGCTGGCCATCGCGCAGCACCGGCTCGCGCGTGTAGTCCTGCAGGCCCTGGCCGACGATGGTGGTGACGTCGTCGTGCAGCAGGCCGAGCGCGAGCAGGCCGCGGATCACCACCGGCAGCCCGCCGGCGGCCTGGAACTGGTTCACGTCGGCCTTGCCGTTCGGGTACACGCGCGCCAGCAGCGGCACCACTGCCGAGAGCTCGTCGAAATCGTCCCAGCTCAGCACGATGCCGGCCACGCGCGCCATCGCGATCAGGTGCAGCGTATGGTTGGTGGAGCCGCCGGTGGCAAGCAGCCCGACGATGCCGTTGACGAAGGCGCGCTCGTCCAGCACCTCGGCCACCGGCGTATAGCGCTCGCCGCCATGCACCAGCTTCAGCGCCTGGCGCGCGGCCTCGCGCGTCAGCGCTTCGCGCAGCGGCGTGTTGGGATTGACGAAGGCCGTGCCCGGCAGATGCAGGCCCATCATTTCCATCAGCATCTGGTTGGAGTTGGCGGTGCCGTAGAAGGTGCAGGTGCCTGGTCCGTGGTAGGAGCGGGTTTCGGCCTCGAGCAGCTCCTTGCGGCCGATCTTGCCTTGGGCGTAGAGCTGCCGCGTATGCGCCTTCTCGTCATTGCTGATGCCGGTGGTCATCGGCCCGCCGGGCACGAACACCGCGGGCAGGTGGCCGAAGGACAGTGCCCCCATCACCAGGCCCGGCACGATCTTGTCGCACACGCCCAGGTACAGCGCGCCATCGAACATCTGGTGCGACAGCGCCACCGCGGTGGCCAGCGCGATCACGTCGCGCGAGAACAGCGACAGGTCCATGCCGTCCTGGCCCTGCGTGACGCCGTCGCACATCGCGGGCGTGCCGCCGGCAAACTGCGCGGTGCCGCCGGCTTCGAGCGCGGCTTCCTTGAGCCATTGCGGGAACGCCGCCAGCGGCTGGTGCGCGGACAGCATGTCGTTGTAGGCCGAGACGATGGCCAGGTTGGGCCGCTCGTCGGCCTTCAGCCGGATCTTGGCGGCGTCCGGCATGGCGGCCACCGCGTGGGCGAGATTGGTACAGGAAAGCTGCGCGCGTTCGACCTTGTGCCCGGCCATGGCGCGGGTACGGTCAAGATACGCCTGGCGCGAGGCGGTGCTGCGGGAGACGATGCGGGCGGTGACCCGCTCGAGCACTGGATGACGTGGCATGGGGTTCTCCTGCGGGGGAGCTTTCAGCCTAGCGCACTTTGCCGGGCCCTGCACGGCGCAGGGCGCTTGGTGGCCCGCCCGCGGCCAACGCCAACCACGCAGAAATGGGTACGCTTGCCTCGCCAAGCCGTGGCGACTCACGTAAACTGGCCCCCTACCCGGCCGGCCATCGCGCGCTGGCTGCGACAACTCGAATTCTCAAGGAGCGCAGGGTGAGCATGCCTGATTTCGACATGGTGCTGTTCGGCGGCACCGGCGACCTGGCGCGGCGCAAGCTGCTGCCGTCACTGTTCGATGCACATCACGCTGGGCTGCTGCATCCCGCCGCGCGCATCCTCGCCACCGGCAGCCATCCGATGTCCACGGCAGACTACGTCGCCTCGCTGGAACAGACGGTGCGGCCAGCGCTGGCCCATGCGCCGCCCGAGTCATGGGACAAGTTCTGCGCACGCATCGTCTACGTGCAGGCCGATGCACGCGTGCCCGCGCACTTCGATGCGCTGGCCGACCAGGTGCTGTCGCGCAAGCCCGAGGTGGTGGTGTGCTATCTGGCCACCGCGCCACACCTGTTCGTGTCGATCTGCGAGCAGCTGGCGCGCACCGGCCTGAACACGCGCCACGCGCCCAATGTGCGCATCGTGCTGGAAAAGCCGCTGGGCCATGACCTGGAATCGAACGAGGCGATCAACTCGGCGGTGGCGAAATTCTTTGCCGAAGAGCAGATCTACCGCATCGACCATTACCTGGGCAAGGAGTCGGTGCAGAACCTGATGGCGATCCGCTTCGGCAACGCGCTGTTCGAGCCGCTGTGGCGCCGCGAGTGGGTGCAGGACGTGCAGATCACCATCGCCGAAGAACTGGGCGTGGAAACGCGCGGCGATTTCTATGACCGCACCGGCGCGCTGCGCGACATGGTGCAGAACCACCTGCTGCAGCTGCTGTGCATGGTGGCGATGGAGCCTCCGGCCAGCCTCAGCGAAGATGCCATCCGCGACGAGAAGATCAAGATCCTGAAGGCGCTCAGGCCGATCACGCCGCAGGACGTGGCCGAGAAGACCGTGCGCGGCCAGTACCGCTCCGGCGCGATCGGCGGCAAGCCGGTGCCCGGCTACCTGGAGGAAGAAGGCATCGCGGCGGACAGCCGTACCGAGACCTTTGTCGCGATCAAGGCCGAGATTGCCAACTGGCGCTGGGAAGGCGTGCCGTTCTACCTGCGCACCGGCAAGCGCATGCAGTCGCGCGTGGCCGAGATCGTGATCCACTTCCGCGACGTGCCGCACGCGATCTTCCCGCGGCCGCTGACGCAGTCGCCGCAGAACCGGCTGGTGATCCAGCTGCAGCCCGAGGAAAGCATCCGCCTGTACTGCCTGGTCAAGCAGCCCGGCGATACGCTGGAGCTGACGCCCACCTCGCTCGACCTGGACTTCGCCAACTCGTTCAAGGTGCGCCGCGCCGGCGCCTATGAACGGCTGCTGCTCGACGTGATCCGCGGCCGGCTGGGCCTGTTCGTGCGCCGCGACGAGCAGGTGCAGGCGTGGCGCTGGGTCGAGCCGATCATCGATACCTGGGAAGCCAGCACGGTCCCGCCCAAGCCCTATACCGCCGGCACCTGGGGGCCGGCGGCGTCGTCGGCGCTGATGTCGCGCGACGGCGGCCTGTGGCACGAGGAAGCCTGAGCCATCGGCTCGCCCCACTGCAAAGGAAGCCGCCATGCGCCTGTTCGAACATCCCACGCCGATGGACCAGGCCGAGGCCCTGGCGATCTCGATCGGCAATGCGCTGGACCTCGCCGTGCGCGTCAAGGGCTGGGCGGTGCTGGCGGTCTCGGGCGGACGCTCGCCGGTAGCGATGTTCGAGCGGCTGCGCCACCGGCACGTGCGCTGGGACGCGGTGACCGTCACGCTGGTCGACGAACGCGTGGTGCCGCCCGACCACGCCGACAGCAACGCCGCACTGGTGCGCGCCCACCTGCTGCGCGAGGCCGCGGCCAGTGCCGCCTTCGTGCCGCTGATC
>JABFVP010000622.1 GCA_013362725.1 Cupriavidus sp. | reverse complement strand
AATGGCCTGGCGACGCTGGCCGAGGTCTGGCTCAACGGGATGCTGGTGCTGACCACGCGCCATATGTTCGCCGCCCACCAGGTGGCGGTGCAGCTGGCCGGCGACAACACCTTGCACCTGTGCTTTCGCGCGTTGCATCCGTGGCTGCGCATGCAGCGCGGCCACGTCCGCTGGAAGCCGCGCATGATCGTGCCGCCGACGCTGCGCGCGGTCCGCACCACGCTGCTGGGCCATATGCCGGGCTGGTGTCCGCCCGTCCATGCGGTCGGGCCGTGGCGCAGCATCGAGCTGCTCGACCCGGCCAGCGCCGATCCGCTGCACGGCGTGCGCGCCGAGGCCAGCACGCGGCTGGACGGCACCGACGGCATCATCGCGCTGGCGCTGCATTTCCCCGGTCCTGCGCCGGCGCCGGCGCAGGCGCGCTGGCTGGCGGCGCATGGCGACAGCGAAGTCTGGGGCAGCCTGGCGCGCACGTCGGAGCATGTGCTCGCCGGCACGCTGCGCGTGCCGGATGCCCGCCTGTGGTGGCCGCATACGCATGGCGAGCCCGCGCTGTACCGGGTCGAGGCCCGCCTCGGCTCGCAGGCGCTGCCTTGCGCGCATGTTGGCTTCCGCACCGTGGAGCAAGACCGCGACGGCGAGCCCGGCGCCTTTGCGCTGCGTGTCAACGGCGAGCGCATCTTCTGCCGCGGCGCCTGCGTGTCCAGCCATGACCTGCCCGGACTGGCCGACAGCGACGAGGCCGTGGGCCGCTGGCTGCGGCTGGCGCGCGACGCGGGCATGAACATGGTGCGGGTCAGCGGCGTCACCTGCTACCCCGGCGAAGCCTTCTACCGCGGCTGCGATGCGCTGGGCTTGCTGGTGTGGCAGGACTTCATGTTCGCCAATTTCGACTACGGCGCGGACCTGCAGGCGTCGCGCGGCCTGATGGACGATGCCGCGCGCGAAGTCGGCCAGTGGCTGCAATCGACACGCGCGCATCCGGCCATCGCGGTGCTGTGCGGCGGCAGCGAAGCGGAGCAGCAGGCGGCCATGCTCGGCACGCCGCGCGGCGACTGGCGCCAGCCGCTGTTCGATGAGCTGATTCCGGGCCTGGTGGCCCGGCACCGTGCCGACCTGGTCTATGTGCGCAACTCGCCCAGCGAAGGCGCGTGGCCGTTCCAGCCCGACACCGGCGTCACCCATTACTACGGCGTGGGCGCCTACCAGCGCCCGCTGTCGGATGCGCGCCTGGCCAACGTGCGCTTTGCTGCCGAATGCCTGGCCTTTGCCAACGTGCCGTGCGCGCGCACGCTGCGCGAACACGGCCTGACCCAGCCGCTGCATGACCCGCGCTGGAAGGCGCGGGTGCCGCGCGATGCCGGGGCGGCGTGGGACTTCGAGGATATCCGCGACTTCTACCTGCGCGCGCTGTACCAGGTCGATCCGCCGCGCCTGCGCTATGAGCAGCCGGCGCGCTACCTCGCGCTGTCGCGCGCGGTGGTGGCCGAGATCATGACCGAGGTCTTCAGCGAGTGGCGCCGCGTGGGCTCGACCTGCGCCGGCGGGCTGGTGTGGCTGCTGCAAGACCTTCTGCCCGGTGCCGGCTGGGGCATCGTCGACGCGTGCGGCCGCCCCAAGTCGCCCTGGCACGCCCTGCGCACAGTGTGGCAGCCGCTGCAGGTGCTGCTGACCGACGAGGGCCTGAACGGCCTGCATGCGCATGTCATCAATGAAACCGCGCAGCCGCGCACGGTGCGCTTGACGCTGCGCTGCCTGCGCGACGGCGAGGCGGTGGCGGCGCAGGCGCAACAGGTGCTGGCGCTGCGGCCGCGCGAGTCGTGCCGGATCGCCGCGGCGGCGATGCTCGAGCAGTTCTTCGATTTCACCTACGCCTACCGCTTCGGGCCGCCGGCCCACGACGTGGTGCTGGCCACGCTGCATGCCGATGACGACGGCGCCGGCACGCCGCTGAGCCAGGCGGTCTACCTGCCTGAGCGCAGCGCCGCGGCGCTGGCGGCGCCGGAGCTGCATGGCAGGGTCGAGTGCGTGCAGGGCCAGTGGTGGCTGCACGTCGGCACGCGCCGCTTCGCGCGCTGGGTGCATATCGAGGATCACGCCTTCCTGCCGGAACAGGACTGGTTCCACCTCGGACCCGGTGAAACGCGGCGTATCCGCCTGATGCATGAGAGCGGCGCGGCCGAAGCGGCCGGCGCCATCCCTTCGGGCGAGATCTACGCCATCAACGCCGAGCGGCCCGCGAGCTACGACGCGCCGGGCGCATAGGGCTTACCGGCCCCACCAGCCGCCGCCGCCGGCACGTTCCTCCGTTGTCATGCCTCGCCTGGCAGCGTGTCGCCGCCGGCGCAACGCCGGCATCCCGGCACCCCGGTACTTGCATTCGCCGCCAGCCGCGGGTGCCGCGCCGGCCTGCTACCAACCAACCAAAGGATGAACGAGTACCAACCGTCTGCCTACTGTCGCTTCAGTGCGCCATAGCACTTAATACAGTCAAACGACGAGGCAGGCACACAGCGCACCGCAGGGCCTGCGCGTCGGGACGGAAAGCGGATCGCGGCCGTCATCAGTCAGTCGTACGCGGTGTCAACAAGTCGGTAAGCATCAGTCACGGGTGGAGCGGTACAGCCGGGCTTTGCACCACGCAGCCAGTGCGCGAGCGGTGGCCCAGTGCCGGTCCCGGGTCAACGGGGAGAATCAGCATGATCACGCAACGGTCGGACCTGCATGTCAATCATCTGCTCAATGCCCTGCCGCGGCAGGAATGGGAAACGCTGTCGCGCCACTTTGAACTGGTCCGGCTGCGTGCCGGCGAACTGCTGACTGACACCAGCCAGCGCATCGTCCATGTGTATTTCCCGACCACCTCGGTGGTGTCGCTGCTGTCGCTGCTCGAGGACGGCGCCACGGTCGAGTTTGCCGCGGTCGGCAACGAAGGCCTGGTCGGCATTCCGGTGGTGACGGGCGGCGATACCATGCCCAGCCGCGTCGAAGTGCGCAGCCCGGGCTTCGCCTACCGCATTCCCGCGCGCGCGCTGCGCGCCGAGCTGTCCTATCTGCCGACCCTGCAGCGCGTCACGCTGCTGTATGTGCAGGCGGTGCTGACGCAGATCGCGCAGACCGCGGCATGCAACCGCCACCATTCGCTCAACAAGCAGCTGTGCCGCTGGCTGCTGCTGGCGCGCGACCGCATGAACTCCAACGAGCTGGTCATCACCCAGCAGGTCATCGCCAACATGCTGGGCGTGCGCCGCGAAGGCGTTACCGAAGCCGCCGGCAAGCTGGAAAACCTGGGGCTGATCCACCACAGCCGCGGCCATATCACCATCCTCGATCATTGCGGGCTCGAAAAGCATTCCTGCGAATGCTACAAGCTGGTCAAGCGCGAGTACGACCGCCTGCTGCCCGCGCTGGCACACGCCTGAAGCGCCACGGGCGCGCGGCACGGCAGGCGCCGCGCGCCCGCGGCGTCGGCAACGCTGGCGGCGCTTGCCGTTGGC
>JABFVP010000526.1 GCA_013362725.1 Cupriavidus sp. | reverse complement strand
CGGCAGCTTGGCGAAGGATGTTCCTACTTCCCGCCCTTCACCGTCGTATACGCCGTGATCAGGTTGCGGTAGTCAGGGATATGGTTCGAGAACAGCGTGCCCAGGCCCTCGATGTCGTTGCGCCAGTCGCGGTGCAGCTCGCAGGCCACGCCGAACCATGTCATCAGCTGCGCGCCGGCCTCTGACATCCGCCGCCAGGCGGAATCGCGCGTGAGTTCGTTGAAGGTGCCTGAGGCATCCGTGACGACGAACACATCAAAGCCCTCTTCGAGCGCCGCCAGCGCCGGGAACGCCACGCAAACTTCCGTGACCACGCCGGCGATCAGCAACTGCTTTTTGCCGGTGGCGCGCACGGCCGAGACGAAGTCTTCGTTGTCCCAGGCGTTGATCTGGCCCGGGCGTGGAATGAACGGCGCATCCGGGAACATGGCCTTGAGCTCGGGCACCAGCGGCCCGTTGGGGCCATCCTCGAAACTGGTGGTCAGCACGGTCGGCAGCTTGAAATACTTGGCCAGGTCGGCCAGCGCCAGCACGTTGTTCTTGAACCTGTCGGGCTCGATGTCCCGAACCAGCGACAGCAGGCCGGCCTGGTGGTCGACCATCAGCACGGCGGCCTGGGTCTTGTCCAGGCGCTTGTAGGGCTTACTCATGGCACGCTCCTGTGGAGAAATTGCGGGCGCTGCAAAGGATCCCTTGCAGCGCCCGCGTTGAGAGGCAATGCCTACAGGTTAGGACGTTAACGCTGGGAGTCCAGTACCTCGTGCTTCTTCTCGACTTCCTGCGCCTTCATGTAGCTTTCGATCAGCAGCTGGTAGGCCGGGAAGATCTTGGTATAGACCTCGGCCCATTGCTGCGCGTCCGGGCGGTTCCAGCTCTGCTGCAGCTCCGACGCCACCGCGGCGGTGTCCATCGGCACCACGCCCGCCTGGACGATGCGCGCCAGCGTGATTTCCTGCGCCATCTTGGAATAGGTGCCGGAGGCATCGACCACGGCGAATACCTTGTAGCCGTCGGCGACCGCGCTGATCGACGGAAACGCCATGCACACGCTGGTGATGGTGCCGGCGATGATCAGGGTCTTCTTGCCGGTTTCACGCACGGCGGCAACGAAGTCGGGGTTGTCCCAGGCGTTGATCTCGCCCTTGCGCGCGACGTATTTGGCATGCGGGGCGTTCTCGTGGATCTCGGGGATCAGCGGGCCGTTGGGACCCTGCGGCACCGACGCGGTGGTGATCACCGGCAGCTGGCACAGCGTCGCCATCCTGGCCAGCGCGGCGGCGCGCAGGCGCAGCTCGGGCATCGGCATGTCGCCCACGGTCTGGAACAGGCCACTCTGGTGGTCGATCAGCAGCATTGCCGTATCGGCGGGATCGATGGCCGGACGCTTGCCATTGAAATTGGCGGGTGTGGTCATTGGGCGTTCTCCTATGCGGTTGGCAAAACCGGCGGACCGGACCATCCGGAACCGACCGTGTTGCGGAAGCATAGGACTTGGCAAGTCCGCCCGGTAGACCGGAAAATCTGCCCTCAGCGTCCTACTGGCAGGACGACAGGAGCCGCCGTTGCATCCGGACCTCAATGACCTGTACTACTTCGCGCAGGTGGTCGACCACCAGGGCTTCGCTCCGGCCGGCCGCGTGCTGGGCATCCCGAAGTCCAAGCTCAGCCGGCGCGTGGCCCTGCTGGAAGAGCGGCTGGGGGTACGCCTGCTCCAGCGCTCGACGCGGCGCTTCTCGGTGACCGAGCTGGGACAGACTTATTACGCTCACTGCAAGGCCATGCTGGTCGAGGCCGAGGCCGCCGAGAGCGCCATCCAGCAAAGCCGCGCCGAGCCCAGCGGGCTGGTGCGCATGACTTGCCCGGTGGCCCTGCTGCATGCGCACGTGGGCGGGATGGTGGCCGACTTCATGGCGGCCAATCCCAAGGTCATCGTGCACCTGGAGGCCACCAACCGGCGCGTCGACGTGGTCGCCGAGGGCATCGACCTGGCCGTGCGCGTGCGGGTGCCGCCACTGGAGGACAGCGACCTGGTGATGCGGGTGCTGGCGCAGCGCGCCTGGTGCTTTGTCGCCAGTCCGGCGCTGCTGGCCAGGCACGGACCGCTGCTGGCGCCGGCGGACCTGAACGCCCTGCCCACGCTGGACCTGGGCCCGCCGCGCCCGTCGCACACCTGGTCGCTGTACGGGCCAGGCGGCGCCAGCGCCGACCTGCACCACAAGCCCCGGCTGGTCACCGACGACATGATCATGCTGCGCACCGCGGCAATGGCCGGCGCGGGCGTGGTGCAGCTGCCGGTGATGATGCTGACCGACGAGCTGCGCGATGGCCGCCTGGTCAAGGTGCTGCCGGAATGGTCGGTCAAGGGCGGCGTGATCCACGCCGTGTTTCCGTCGCGGCGCGGGCTGCTGCCGTCGGTGCGCGAGCTGATCGATTTCCTGTCGCAGCGCTTCGCGCAGATCAGCGAGTCCTGAGCCTTGCATCACCGGCGTTGCGCAGAGCAGCGTCCGTCACGCGAACAGGGTCGCCTGCGGGAAGTGGTATCATGCCGCTTCTCATGCACGGATCGGCAAGGCCCGACACCAGTGCGCCAGCTGCACACGGAACGCCGGTTTCACCCCAGGGCGCTCCGTGCCGCGTTATCCGCGGCGGCATGTCGGCGCACCACCGATGCATCCATGGGCCGAAGCGCCCACCCACCCATCCGACCGGCGGCTATTCCGCTCCGCGACGATCGCCCCGACCACGGCGCATCGGCTTGCGCAGGCACGGTCCCGCAGGCACGGATCATTCCACGCCAGCTGCAACGCCCGCGCCACGCAGGTACCGCACTGGCCCATCGCAACGGCTGACGGCCGCCACTGCAGCACGGGTTGCATCGCCTGCCGACGCAACGCGCCAGCTCCGGCCGCGCTCATGAACAGGTAACCCATTTGAATCGAGTCAACCCTATCCAGTACGACCCCTATACCGTTTCCGTCTATCCGATCGAGCAGGAACCCGGCCTCTGGTTCGCGACCTACATGATCGCGGAATACCGCAATGGCGCCGAACGCATCGTCGCCAACGTCGCCATGCGCCACGACACGCACCGCTCCGAAGCGCGTGCCCGGCGCGCCGCCCGCCGCGCGGGCGAACAAGCCGCGGCGCGGCTGCGCCAGCGGTAAGCCGCGCCGGCGCGCGCCATCCGCAACCCCGAACATCTATATCAAGGAGAACCGCTCATGTCCGTCATCGAAGAATGGGAAGCCCTGCACCTGACGCCCGAGGGCTGGCAGCCCGGCAGCTACCGGCATGCGCCGTGGCAGGCCGTGGAAGTGGCGCCGCCCGCGACCGGCGTGCTGACCGTCAGGCGCCACGAGACGGCCACCTATTGCGGACCGTCGCGCGCGGTGGAATACCGCACCCCGGAGACCACCGACATGGCGCTGATCGAAGCGCTGCTGGAGCGCCACGGCACCCCCGTGTTCCAGATCTGATGGCCTGCGCGCAAGATCCGGCGCAAGACCCG
>JABFVP010000628.1 GCA_013362725.1 Cupriavidus sp. | reverse complement strand
GGCGACTGGAAGAAGCCGAACCCGGCGCCACACAGGCACATGCGGATGCCGATATCGAGCGCGCTGGGGTTGGCCGGCAGCAGCGCCAGCGACAGCATGCCGGCACTGAGCACGGCCAGGCCCACGCCGCCGAGCACGGCCGGCGCGTAACGGTCGGACAGGCGCCCGGCCAGCGGCCCGATCAGCGCCACCACCACCGACCATGGCGTCAGCAGGAAGCCGGTTTCCACCTGCCCTCGCCCAAGCACGTGCTGGAAGTAGAACGGCAGCGACACAAAGGCCAGGCCCTGCGCCGCGAACGAACACACCGCGGTCAGCGTCGACAGCGCGAACATCGGCCGCCGGAACAGGTCCACCGGCAGCATCGGCGCCGGATGGCCGCGCTCGCGCCACAGCAGCAGCCCAAACGCCACCACGAAGACGCCGGCCGCGGCCAGCGACAAGTGCAGCGGCGCGCGCTGCCCGCCCTCACCCAGCGCGAGGATCAGCGCGGCGAAGGCAATTACGCTGAGACCGGCTGCCACACGATCGAAGCCATGCTTGCTGCGTGCCGTCTGCGGCAGCGAGCCGCGCCCGATCGCCAGCGCCAGCAGGCCGATCGGCAGGTTGACGGCGAACAGCCATGGCCACGTACCGAACGACAGGATCACCGACGCCACCGTCGGCCCCACCGCGAACGAAACCCCGACCACCAGCGCATTCAGCCCCAGCCCGCGGCCCAGCCGGTGCGTGGGAAAGATCGCGCTGATCAGCGCCGTGTTGACGCTCATGATGGCCGCCGCGCCGATGCCCTGCTGCTCCCGCGCCGCCGCCAGCGTCGGCAGCGTCCACGCCAGCGCGCACACCACCGACGCGGCCGTGAACAGCAGCACGCCGCCCAGGTAGATGCGCCGGTGGCCAACCACGCCGCCCAGCGCCGCGAACGGCAGCAGCGTCGCCACCATCGCCAGCTGATAGGCGTTGATCACCCACACCGAGGCTGCCGGGGTGGCACGCAGGTCCGCGGCGATCGATGGCAACGCCGTATTGGCGATGGCGGTGTCGAGGGTGGCAAGCGCGACGGCTATCAGGATGGCGGCCATGCCGCGCCGCTCGCGCGAGGTCATGGCGTCGGCCGCGGAGGCGGTCTGGAGAGGGGCTGTGCTGGACACTGTCTTTACCGGTTGCCGCCAGGGCCGGGGTCGGCGGTGCGGCCCGCATTGCGGGCCGAGGCGATCATCAGGCAAGACGATACGGGAAAACCCTTCACCTTGCTGAAGATAGATTCATATGTATGCACATTTACCCTGCAGGAGACAGATTAGATGATGCCCAACATCTATTGAATAAATGATGCGCATCATCTAAGCTTTGGGAAAGCCCAATTCCAACGAGGTCAACAAATGGCACGCGCATCACGCGAGCAAACCGACAAGAATCGCGAGGCGATCGAACAAGCGTCGTCGCGGCTGTTCCGCGAGCGCGGCCTCAACGGCGTCAGCGTGGCGGAGCTGATGGCCGGCGCCGGCCTGACCCATGGCGGCTTCTACGGTCACTTTGCCTCGAAGGACGCGCTTGCGGCGCAGGCCTGCAAGCGCGCGTTCGAGGAATCGACCGCGCGCTGGGAGCGCCGCCTCGCGCGCGCCGGCGGCGACCGCAAGGCCATGCTCGCCAACCTGGTCGAGCCCTACCTGACTGCCGCGCATTGCGCCAACCCAGGCGTCGGCTGCGCGGCCGCCGCGCTGGCCGTCGATGTCGCCCGCGAGCCCGCAGGCAAGCCGGTGCGCCAGGCCTATGCCGAAGGGCTGCGAACCATGATCGATGACATGGCGCAGACCGTGGCGTCCGACGATCCGCAGGAACGCCACGACCAGGCGCTGGTGCGCATGGCGTTGCTGGTCGGCGCCCTCACGCTGGCGCGCGCCACCGAAGGCGATCCGCTCTCCGACGAGATGCTGAACGCGGTGCGAACCCACCTGCTGGACAGCCGCGTCTAGTACCGAGCTTTTTTCCTGAAGATTGACCGACAACCCGCGGCCGAACGCGGCGGGATGCCCTTCCCTTGTCCTTTCCGAACCCGCATCAAAACCCAGACCACAAGAGCTCCCATGTTCGCCCAAGCCCTTTCCCGCCGGCTCGACCGGCGCGGCATCCACTACGCGTGGCTGATCGCCGCCCTGACTTTCCTGGTGATGCTTACCACCTCGGCCGCGCTGGGCCTGCCCGGTGCCTTCCTGCAGCCGCTGAGCCGGGAGATGGGCTGGAACACCGACCAGATCTCATCGATCCTGGCGTTCCGCTTTGCGCTGTTCGGGCTGATGGCGCCGTTTTCGGCGCTGCTGATGGATCGCTTCGGCGTGCGCAACGTGGTCTGCGCCGCGCTGGCGCTGATTGCCGGCGGCATGGCGCTGGCCACGGTGTCGACCGAGTTGTGGCAGCTCTTTGTGGCATGGGGCCTGATGCTGGGCGTCGGCTCGGGGATGACGGCGCTGGTGCTGGCAGCCATCGTTGCCAATCGCTGGTTCAGCGCACGGCGCGGCCTGGTGATGGGCATCCTGACGGCCAGCGCCGCCACCGGGCAGTTGGCATTCCTGCCGGTGGCGGCCTGGCTGATCGAACATATGGGCTGGCGCGTAGCCGTGCTGCCGGTGCTGGTGGCGTGCGCGGCGCTGGCGCTGCTGGTTTTCGGCCTGATGCGCAGCCGGCCCGCCGACGTGGGCCTGACGGCATTCGGCGAAGTGCCGGCCAGTGCGGCCGTGCCGCCCGCACCGCATGCTGCCACGCCGTTCACGCTGAGCGGCCCGTTCCGCGTGCTGCGCGACGCGGCGCGTACCCAGGCTTTCTGGGTGCTGGCGGGCACCTTCTTTATCTGCGGCCTGAGCACCAACGGCCTGATCCAGACCCACTTCATCGCACTGTGCGGCGACTTCGGCATGGGCCCGGTGCCGGCGGCGTCGGCGCTGGCCATGATGGGCGCGTTCGATTTTGTCGGCACCATCCTGTCGGGCTGGCTTTCCGACCGCTACGACAGCCGCAAGCTGCTGTTCTGGTACTACGCGTTGCGCGGGCTGTCGCTGTTCTGGCTGCCGCATTCCACCTTCACGCTGTACGGCTTGTCGATCTTTGCGATGTTCTACGGCCTCGACTGGATCGCCACCGTGCCGCCGACGGTCAAGCTGGCGGCCACGGCGTTCGGCCGCGAGCGCGCGCCGATGGTGTTCGGCTGGATCTTCGCGGCGCACCAGATCGGAGCGGCCGTGGCGGCGTTCGGCGCGGGGATGAGCCGTACGCTGCTGCTGACTTATACGCCGGCGCTGTACGCCGCCGGCGCCGCCTGCATGGTGGCGGCGCTGATGGCGCTGATGGTCAGCCGCCAGCGTGCGGGCGTGGCCACCGAGCCCGCACGCGCATAAGCAGCGCGGGGCGATTCTGAACTTCGGATTGCGCAAGGTCTTGCTAACCATCAGCGTGCCCGATAGCGCGAACAGCAGCACCTGCGGTTGCAGCTGGGCGGGGCGGAGCACCCACGCGCCGCCTGGCTGTTC
>JABFVP010000726.1 GCA_013362725.1 Cupriavidus sp. | reverse complement strand
AACCGCCGGCTGCCACGGAGAACGCGCATGCAATACGTCTACATAGGCCGCAACGAACTGGTGGCGCTGGTGGTCGGGCTGGTCACCGGCACCCTGTATTCCTGGCTCAACCTGCCGATTCCCGCGCCGAATGTCACCGGCGGGATCTGCGCGATCCTGTTCACCTACATCGGCTACCTGATCGTGC
This sequence comes from Cupriavidus sp., assembly GCA_013362725.1. GTDB lineage: Bacteria > Pseudomonadota > Gammaproteobacteria > Burkholderiales > Burkholderiaceae > Cupriavidus. The sequence continues at coordinate 3,351 of JABFVP010000726.1, read as the reverse complement.
ACGCGTGGCGCCGGACCATCGCCTTCGGGCGGCCGCCGGCCAGCCACTGAATCATCGCAACTCATGCGTTGGGGGAATGACATGGTGGAAATCGCATTGGGCAGTACCGAACTGCAGGCCGCGGCCGTTGGCCTGGTGACCGGTCTTCTTTACACTGCGGTACGGGCGCCGATACCGGCCCCGAACGTGCTGGGCGGCATCTTCGCCATCTTCGGCACCTTCGCCGGCTTTGTCCTGGTAGCCGCGATGCGGGGGCAGCTGCTGATCGGCTAAGGCAAGCGCCGGCCCGCGCCAGCAACGTTGCGCAGCGCGGCGGACCGCCGTGTCCGCCGCGCTGCGCTGTGGCAGCCTGAACCAGGGAGGCTCAATTGCATCTACAGCGTTTTTCCACCGAAGCGTATCCGCGCAACCGGCGCGGCGCCGCATGGCGCGACGAACTCAAGGCCGCGCGCCTGCAGTGCGAAAGCCTGTGCGCCGACCACACCCTGCACGGCACGATCCAGTCGCGCATCACGCCCGCCGGCATCGGGCTGACCTGCATCGCATCGGTGCCGCAGACGCTGGCCATTACCGCCGGCGACGGCCGCGGCCTGATGCTGCTGATGCTGACCGAGGGCGAAGCGCACCTCGCCAGCCCGGACCTGCGCGAGCCGCTGCGGCCCGGCCAGGTGGTCTGCGTGCCCGCACACGCGGCGCGCAAGGTCGCGCTGACCACCGGTTTCCGGCTGTTGATCGTGCATATCGGCCAGGCCTTGCTGAACGCGCGCATCACCGCGCCATTGCCGCGCTCCGCGCTGGTGCTGGGCGGCGACGCGGCGGAACTGTTCGCGCGCCTGCTGCAGTCCATGGCGGCCAGCATCGACACCCTGGTGTGCGCCGATGACCGCGCGGTGCAGCCCTTCGACAGCACCATCGTCGCCTGCCTGGGCGCGGCGTTGGCGGACCACCAGCCGAGTGCGCCGGCGGACATGACGCCGTCGCGCGCGGCGGTGTTCGCGCGGGTCTGCAGCCGCATCGATGCGCGCCTGGCCGAGCCCGAGCTGAGCCTCGCCGCCATCGCCGCCGACGAGCACATGTCGGCCCGCTACCTGCAGAAGCTGTTCGAGAAATCCGGCAGCAGCTTTTCCGCCTATCTGCGCACCAGCCGGCTGGAGCGGTGCCGCGCCGACCTGGCCAATGCGCAGTACGACAAGCTGTCGGTCTCCGACATCTGCTATCGCTGGGGCTTCAACGATCCCTCGCACTTCAGCCACGCGTTTCGCGAGCAGTTCGGGATCTCGCCGCGGGCCTACCGCGAGCAGGCCGCGGGCACGCCCGCGCAGCGCCCGCCGCTGAACGTGTCGCGCGGGCTGCCGGCCGATGCCAGGCGTGGCCCCGCGCCACAGCGCGCCCCGGCCAACGACGGTGTGCGCGCACCCGTGCAGCCCGCGCCGTCGGTGGTGCCCATCACCCAGGCCCGCTCGCACGCGGCGCGTCCGGAAGGCCGGCACCACTGGCTGCAGGCCACCGACAAGACCGTGCACTGGGGCTACCTGAGTCACGAACTGCCGCCCGTGCTGGAAGTGATGTCGGGCGACACCGTCACCATCGAAACGCTGACCCAGCACGCCTCCGACGACCGCGAGCGCATGATCGATGGCGACCCCGGCGCCGAAAGCGTGTTCCACTGGACCGCGGAGCAGAAGAACGTCGACCGCCGCGGTGCCGGCCCGATCGACGCCTCGGTCTACGGTCGGGGTGCCGGCGAGGGTTTCGGCGTGCATATCTGCACCGGCCCGGTCGCGGTGCGCGGTGCCATGCCGGGCGACGTGCTCGAGGTGCGCATCCTCGACGTGCGCCCGCGCCCGTGCGCCAACCCGCGCTTTGCCGGCCGCGCCTTCGGCAGCAACGCCGCGACATGGTGGGGCTTTCACTACCGTGACATGCTGACCGAGCCGCGCGAGCGCGAAGTGGTGACGGTGTTCGAGATCGACTGCGAGCGCGCCGACGGCTGCGCCCGCGCCGTCTACAGCTTCCGCTGGACGCCGCAGCGCGACCCGTTCGGCGTGCTGCATCCCACCATCGACTATCCCGGCGTCCCGGTCGACCACGACACCATCGTCAAGAACCACGACGTGCTGCGCGATATCGAGATCCCGATCCGCCCGCACTTCGGCGTGATCGCCGTCGCGCCCGCGCAGGACGGCCTGATCGACTCGATCCCGCCATCGAGCTTCGCCGGCAACCTCGACAACTGGCGCGTCACGCGCGGCGCCAGCGTCTACCTGAAGGTGGCGGTGCCGGGCGCGCTGCTGTCGATCGGCGATCCGCATGCGTCGCAGGGCGATTCCGAGCTGTGCGGCACCGCGATCGAATGTTCGCTGACCGGTGACTTCCAGCTGGTCCTGCACAAGAGCACCATGATCGAACGCGGCGCGCCCTTTGCCGACCTGAGCTACCCGCTGGTGGAAACCGCCGACGAATGGATCCTGCATGGCTTCAGTTCGCCCAATCACCTGACCGAGCTGGGCCAGATGGCGCAAAGCCACATCTACCTGAAGTCCACGCTCGACGACGCCATGCGCGATGCGTTCCGCAAGACGCGCCGCTTCCTGATGACGGTCAAGGGGCTGAGCGAGGACGAGGCGGTGACGCTGATTTCGGTGGCGGTGGATTTCGGCATCACGCAGGTGGTCAACGGCAACTGGGGCGTCCACGCCATCATCAGGAAGGCGTTGTTTGCGCGGTCGTAAAGGTGAGCCGGGGCCTGCTGCCGGGCCCTATAGTATTCTCGCGGGTTCCCCGACCCGTACCACGAGATTGATGCCACACACCGAAGACGCCCTGCCCGAGCACGAAGCCTCAGCCATCCACGAACCGCGCCTGTGGCGCGACAAGGGCTGGACCGCCCGCGTGATCAAGAACGAGGATGGCGAAGGCTGGGCGGTCGAGATGATCCGCGACGGCAGCGCCGAGCCGGCGCTGGTCGGCCCCAGGACCATGGGGCGCAACAAGGTCGACCCCAAGCCGCTCGATGCCACCGCGCACCAGACCCTGGTCAAGACCGCGTCGGAAGTGATCCGGCGCCACGAGCAGCAGCTGCATGCGCAGCTGAACAAGCAGGTCAGCATCGAAGCCGAAGCCGGCAGCGTGACCGTGAAGCTGGCGATCACGCCCGATGAGTTCGAGCCCTTCGGCACGCTGACCGCCGAGGACGCCTTCGGCGAGGTTGTTGCCACCATCAAGGTGCGGCCAGACTTCCGGCTGACGCGCGACAGCGCCGAGCGCTGGGCCGCCAGCGGCTTCGACAAGATTCGCTAGCAGGGACGACTACTTGCGCAGCCGCAACAGCTCGGCGTAGGAGACCAGCTT
>JABFVP010000722.1 GCA_013362725.1 Cupriavidus sp. | reverse complement strand
GCGCGGGCTTCCGCGGCCAGACCATCACCGCTCCCGGCAATGCGCGCGCCGTGATCACGGTGGGAGCGACCCATCGCACCGACCCCTACCGCTTCGGCATCTCCTACTTTTCCAGCCACGGTCCCACCGGCGATGGCCGCATCAAGCCCGACCTGGTGGCACCGGGGGAGAAGATCACCTCGACCGTGCCCGGCGGCACGCTGGCGTCGATGGACGGCACCAGCATGGCGGCACCGCATGTGTCGGGAGTCGCGGCGCTGCTGCTGTCGCGCAACAATGAACTGATGGGCCAGCCCGAGACCGTCAAGACCATCCTGTGCGCCGCGGCCACCGACCTGGGGCGCGAGCGCGCCTTCCAGGGGGCCGGGCTGGTCGACGCGCTGCGCGCGCTGCAGCGCGTGTAGCCCGACGCCGCAGCGAGCAACAAAAAAGCCGGCAGTGCCGGCTTTTTTGACGTGCGGGAACCGCAGGCCTCAGGCGCGCAGTCCGCTGGCCTCGTCGGCGCCCACATGCACGTTCATGCATTGCACCGCCGCGCCGGCCGCGCCCTTGCCCAGGTTGTCCAGGCGCGCCACCAGGTTCAGGCGCTCGGCGTTGCCGAAGACGAACAGGTCGACGCGGTTGGTGTCGTTGTTGGCCTGCACGTCGAAGAAGCCGCCGTCGAGGTTGTCGGCGCTGTTGTACGGCATCACGCGTACGAACTGCTCGCCTTCATAGTGCTGGCGATAGATCTCCACGATCTGCTCGGGGCTGACCTTGCGCGCCAGGCGCTCGGCGAACACCGGCACCGTTACCGCCAGGCCCTTCAGGAAATTGCCGACGATGGGGTTGAAGATCGGCGCCTGCGCCAGGCCGGCCTGCACGCGCATTTCCGGCAGGTGCTTGTGCTCCAGGCCGAGCGCGTAGGGTCGCGGGCTGTTCAGCTTCGGGTTACCGCCGGCTTCGAACTCGGCAATCATCGACTTGCCGCCGCCGCTGTAGCCGGTCAGCGAGAACGCCGACAGCGGGTAGTCGGCCGGCAGCACGCCGGCATCCACCAGCGGGCGCACCGCCAGCACGAAGGCGCTGGCATGGCAGCCCGGCACCGCGATGCGCTTGCTGGCGCGGATCTTGTCGCGCTGGCCGCGCGCCAGTTCGGGCAGGCCATAGGCCCAGTTGTCGGCGGTGCGGAACGCGGTGCTGGCGTCGATCACGCAGGTGTTCGGGTTGGTCACCAGCGACACCGCCTCGCGCGAGGCCACGTCGGGCAGGCACAGGAAGGCGACATCGGCGGCATTCAGGAAGCGTGCTCGTTCGGCCGGGTCCTTGCGCTTGTCGTCGGCAATGCGCAGCAGTTCCACGTCGGCACGACCGGAAAGATAGTCGAGCAGCCGGAGACCGGTGGTGCCTTCCTGACCATCGACGAACACTTTGAAAACCATGGCTGACTCGCTCTTTGAAATGCGGAAATGCGAAACCTCTCCTGCCAGGCGCAGGAGCGAACCCGCATTGTAACGGGGATGGGGGCCCGTCGCAGGGGTTTGTACCAATTGGAGCCCTGCACTTTGGCACAGTTCACGGCTTGCAGGATTTAACCTAGTAGGTTAGTTTGTATGGAGAAGGGGACGGCGCACTACAAACTGCGGCATGTGAAGGCCCTGTTGCTGGCGGGCAAGATGGAGATGACGTTTGCGGCGTATTCCCACGCCGCGTGGATGGGCCTGCGTTGGACCGGGGTGCGCGACATACTGGCCCGCCTCGAGCCGGCGGACTTCTACAAGAGCATGACAACGTACGAAGACCATCGGATCTGGCAAGACGTCTACCGGCCGGTCACGCCGTATGGCGCCTTGTATGTGAAGCTCACCGTTGCCAACGAGGTGTTGGTCGTTTCCTTCAAGCCAAGGTAACAACACCGAGGCGAACAGCCGGAGGAGGCAGGATGAAATGTCCCGAGTGCGGTGGCGCGGAACTGGTGTCTGGAATGCGCGACATGCCCTATACGTATCGCGGTGAAACCACGGTAATCCCGAATGTATTGGGGCAATGGTGCCCCAAGTGCGGCGAGGGCGTGCTGCCCCGTGACAGCGACTGGGTGAGCGAGGCAATGCTTGCCTTCAACCGGCAAGTCAATGCGGCCCTCGTGGATCCGGCCTATATCACCGAAGTCCGCAAGAAGCTCCGCCTGGACCAGCGCGAGGCCGCCGAAATCTTCGGCGGCGGCGTCAATGCGTTCTCGCGGTACGAAACCGGGCGGACCAAGCCGCCACTGGCGCTGGTGAAGCTGCTGCGGCTGCTGGACCGCCACCCGGAACTGCTGGAAGAAATCCGGGCGGCCTGAACCGCTGTCAGAGCGGAAAGTTATAGTCGATCGACAGCGGTGCGTGGTCGCTGAACTTCTCGTCCTTGTAGATCGAGCACAACTGCGCGGTGTCGGCGATCCTGGGCGTGGCGAGGTGGTAGTCGATGCGCCAGCCCACGTTTTTCGCATAGGCCTGGCCGCGGTTGCTCCACCAGGTGTACTGCTCCGGCCGCGGGTCCAGCTTGCGGAACACGTCGACATAGCCGTGCACGTCGAACAGTTCGCCGATCCACGCGCGCTCTTCCGGCAGGAAACCCGAGTTCTTCAGGTTGCCCTTCCAGTTCTTGATGTCGATTTCCTTGTGCGCGATGTTGACGTCGCCGCACAGCACGATCTCGCGCCCGCTGGCCTTGAGCTGCAGCAGGTGCGGCAGGAAGGCTTCCATGAAGCGGAACTTGGCCAGCTGACGCTCCTCGCCGCTCGAGCCGGACGGCACGTACACCGAAATCACCGCCAGGTGCGGGTACTGCACTTCCACATAGCGGCCCTCGCTGTCGAATTCGGCATTGCCGAAGCCGGTGATGACCCGCTCGGGCTTGTGGCGCGTGTAGAGTCCGACGCCGCTATAGCCCTTCTTCTCGGCGTAGTGGAAATAGCCATGGTAGCCGTGTGGCGCCAGGAACGCTTCTGTCATGTCGGCGGATTGCGCCTTCAGTTCCTGTACACAGACCATGTCTGCGTCCTGCTTGCCCATCCAGTCGAAAAAACCCTTCTTCGACGCGGAGCGGATGCCGTTGAGGTTGGCGCTGATAATCCGTAACATTCGGGGAAATTTTGAATTCAGAGAGAAATGATGACGCAGCAGAATCCGCCCGCGGCGACAGCCGGTACTGACCTCAGCCAGACCTTTATCCGCTTTGCGCTCGACGCGGGCGTGCTGTCGTTCGGCGAGTTCGTCACCAAGGCCGGCCGCAAGTCGCCTTACTTCTTCAATGCCGGCCTGTTCAACCAGGGCGGCATGCTGGGCCAGGTGGCGCAATTCTATGCGAAAACCCTGCTGGCCTCGGGCGTGCAGTTCGACGTGCTGTTCGGGCCGGCGTACAAGGGCATCACGCTGGCGTCGGCGACGGCGGTGGCGTTGGCCGGCATGGGACGTGATGTCGGCTTCGCCTACAACCGCAAGGAAGCCAAGGACCACGGCGAAGGCGGCACGCTGGTCGGGGCCAAGCTGCAGGGCAAGGTGGTGATCGTCGACGACGTG
>JABFVP010000570.1 GCA_013362725.1 Cupriavidus sp. | reverse complement strand
CGAGCACGCCGAGCGGCGCGGCACGCTGCTGGCCTCGGGCCTGATCGTCGGCGAAAGCCTGGTCGGCGTGATGCTGGCCGCGGTGATCGGCCTGTCAGGCAGCGATGCGCCGCTGGCCGTAGTCGGGGGCGGGTTTGAAGCGACCGCGCAGTGGCTGGGCCTGGCGGTGTTCGTGCTGGTGTGCGTGGGCTTCTATCGCCGCGTGCTGGCGGCGGCGCACTGAAGACCGGGGCGCCGGCGTCGCGCCCTCAGTCGTCCTCGTCTTCGGACTGGTCGGGCGAGGTCTCGCCCGGCTTGCCGCCGATCACGTACTTCTCCGACGCCCAGGCGCCGAGATCGATCTGCTTGCAGCGCTCGGAACAGAACGGACGGAACTTGTTTTCGGTCACCCAGGCCACCTCGGTGCCGCAGGTGGGGCATTTGACGACAGCAGGCATGGCGTTCAGCGCAGGCTTCAGAAATTGCAGAGTTTCAGCAGGAACGGGATATCGGCATCGACCGAGCGCGGGCGCAGGTCGCCGTCCTGCTGCGTGAAGCGCACCCACAGCATGTACTTGTTGGCGCTCATCTCGGGGATGAAGGCCAGCAGCGAATCGTCCAGGTAGACCTGCATCAGCTGGTAGCTGCGGCCCGACAGCATCTGCTGGTAGCTGCCGCCGGTGGCGATCACCTTGCCGCTCTGGCCGGCTTCGCGCAGCAGCCGCAGCACGATGGTGGTGCCCATGCGCAGCGACACTAGCGGACGCGCCCATTTCAGGATGTCGGCGCGGCGGTCTTCGGCGGGACGGTGCTGCCAGGCGTAGTACGCAGGCAGGTCGAATTCGCAGGTGCCGCCGGGGATGATGGCGCGGCTGCGGATGCTGGTCAGCCACTCGTTGTCGGTCAGCAACTGGCCGGCCTTGCCCACGGTCTGGTTGAGCAGGGCGATGCCCTGCTCGATCTCGCCGATGACCGCGTCGAGCGCGTCCTGGTCGATCTGCGGGTTGGCGCGCAGCGGTGCCAGCGCCTGGCGCTGGCGTTCCAGTTCCTTGATCAGGTCGGTCTTGAGGTCGGCGCGGCCGGCGACGTCGATGATCTCGAACAGCGTGGTCAGCGCGACGTGGTGCTGCTGGGCATGATCCTGGCCGAGGAAGTATTCCAGCCGATCGAACAGGTCTTCCAGGCGCAGGAGAGTCCTGATGCGTTCGTTGAAAGGGTATTCGTACAGAATCAAGTGCTGTGTCCGTGCAGGGCGTCGGGCGCTTCAGGGGCGGCCCGGTGCGGAATGAGGCCCGGGAAATACCGGAAAGGGTGATCTATGCGGGTGGATACCGGCACTATGCGGCACTATGCGGCGACTTCCCGGCATGTTCCAGCGCATTCTATGCGAGACAAGGTCCGAGGACAATGTCGCGCGCATGATGCCATGCGCCACCGCACCGGCCCGGCGGGTTATGGATGGACCGTGCCCGCGGCCGACAGTTCACGGTAGTAGCGGTCCAGCCGGTCGACTTGGGCCACCAGCGCCTGCACCGGCCCGTCGTTGTCGATGACGTCGTCAGCACATGCCAGTCGCGCCGCGCGCGTGGCCTGCCTGGCCATGATCGCCAGCACCTGTTCGCGGCTGAAGCCGTTGCGCGACATCACGCGGGCCACCTGCGTGGCTTCGGTGCAGTCGACCACCAGCACGCGGCCCACGCGCTCGCGCCATGAGCCCGATTCCACCAGCAGCGGCACCACGTAGATCAGGTAGGGATGCGCGCCGGCATCGCGGATCGACTGCGCGCGTTCGGTGGTCAGCGCGCGGATTAGCGGGTGCGTGATGGCTTCGAGCCGCGCCTTGGCGTCAGGGTCGGCAAACACCAGCGCGCGCATCGCGTCGCGGTCCATGGCGCCATCCGGGCGCAGGCAGGCGGGGCCGAAGGCTTCGACCAGCGCCGGGATGGCGCGCCCGCCCGGGGCGGTGATCTCGTGCGCGAGCAGGTCGGTGTCGATGATCGCGGCGCCGCGCGCGGCGAACATGTCGGCCACGCGGGTCTTGCCGCTGCCGATGCCGCCGGTCAGTCCTATTTCCAGCATGTGAGGTTCTGTCAGACGTCGTTGCCGCAACGATACCAGCTTCGGCCGCTTCGCCCGTGTCCTGTTCCCGGCCGCGCGGGCATCACCATGCAAACAGCGGCAGCACCCCGTGGCCGAACAGCAGTACCACCACGCCGGCCAGTGCAATGAAGGGCCCGAACGGAAACGGGGTGTCGCGGTCCTGGCGGCGCAGCGCGATATTGGCCAGCCCGAACAGCACGCCGGCCACCGACGACAAAAGCACCAGCGCCGGCAGCGCCTGCCAGCCGAACCAGGCGCCGAGTGCCGCCATCAGCTTGAAGTCGCCGAAGCCCATGCCTTCCTTGCCGCGCAGCAGCCGGAACAGCCAGTAGGCGAGCCACAGTACCAGGTAGCCGGCGGCGGCGCCGATCACCGCATCGGGCAGCGCCACGAACAGGCCGGCCAGGTTCAGCAGCAGGCCGATCCACAGCAGCGGCAGCGTGATCTGGTCCGGCAGCAATTGCGTATCGGCATCGATCATGGTCAGCGCCAGCAGCCCCCACACCAGCACCAGCGCGGCCAGCGCCTGCGCGTTCGGGCCGAAGCGCCATGCCACCAGCGCGCTCAGCACGCCGCAGGCCAGCTCCACCAGCGGATAGCGCACGCTGATCGGCGTCTTGCACGCCGAGCAGCGGCCGCGCAGGAACACGTAGCTCAGCACCGGCACGTTTTCCCACGGGGCGATGGCGTGGCCGCAATGCGGGCAGGCCGAGCGCGGCACCATCAGGTTGTAGCGGCCGGGGTAGGGCAGCGGGTCGCCGCGCAGCTCGGCAATGTAGTTGGCCTCGTCGCGCTCCATCATGCGCGGCACGCGGTGGATCACCACATTGAGGAAGCTGCCGACCACCAGGCCCAGCAGCGCCGCTGCCGCCACCAGGAAGACTGGCGGCAGCGCCGCCAGCGCGTGCAGCAGCGGGGCGGTGCCGGTCGCGGTTCCGGTGGCGGTTCCGGTCGGATAGGGAGAAGCGGACCACACCGGCTGCATCGCTTACACCACCTGTCCCAGCTTGAAGATCGGCAGGTACATCGCCACCACCATGCCGCCGATCAGCACGCCCAGCACCACGATGATCAGCGGCTCGATCAGGCTGGAGATGGCGGCGACGGCATCGTCGACCTCGCGCTCGTAGAACTCCGCCACCTTCAGCAGCATGTTGTCCAGCGCGCCGGATTCCTCGCCGATCTGCGTCATCTGCAGCACCATGTTGTCGAACACATGGGTCGCCTGCATGGCGTTGGTCAGGCTGGTGCCGATCCGTACCGATTGCTCGATCTCTCGGGTGGCGTCGTAGTAGACCCAGTTGCCGGCGGCGCCGGCCACGGATTCCATCGATTCCACCAGCGGCGTGCCGGCCGCGAACATCGTCGCCAGGGTGCGGGTCCAGCGCGCGATCACGGCCTTGCGGAACAGGCTGCCGAAGATCGGCAGCTTCAGCAGCGCGCGATCGGTGGCGCGCTGCACC
>JABFVP010000167.1 GCA_013362725.1 Cupriavidus sp. | reverse complement strand
GCTGGCCCTGTTGGCTGCGGCATGGTGCGGCGCATGTGCGGCGCAGGATGCCGCAGCGGAAGCCACCCCCGCGGTGTCCGCCCCCGCACAACTGAGCGGAACGCTCGCGAAGTTACGTGGGTCCGGCAGCATTGCGCTGGGCCACCGGGCTTCGTCCGTGCCTTTCTCCTACCTGGGAGCACGCAACGAGCCCATCGGCTACACGGTGGATCTGTGCAGGACGCTGGCGGCCGCCATTGGCGAGGCGGTCGGCCGCAAGCTCGACATCCGATGGGTGCCCGTCACCGCCGAGACTCGCCTGGATGCTGTGGCCGGCGGCGAGATCGATCTGGAATGCGGATCGACCACCAGCAACCTGGAACGCCGCAAGCAAGTAGCCTTCTCGCCTGTCATCTTCGTGGCCGGAACGAAGCTGCTTGTGAAGAAGGGCTCATCCATCCGCGACTTCCGCGACCTGGCCGGCAAGACGGTCTCGGTGACGCGCGGAACGACCAACGAGAAGACATTGCGAGACCTCTCACACAAGTTCAATCTGGGAATCCGCGTGCAGGCGGCAGACGAACAGGCCCAAGGTTTTGCCCAGGTGGTGCGCGGACAGGCCGATGCGTTTGCCAGCGACGATGTTCTTCTGCGCGGGCTGATTGCGCAGCATGCCGCCACGTCGGACCTGGAGGTGCTGGGCGACTATCTTTCGTACGACCCCTACGGAGTCGTGTTCCGCAGAGACGATCCGCTACTTGCCCAGGTTGTGCGGGACAGCTTCCAGGCCATGGCGGCCAGTGGCGAGATCGAACGGCACTACAGGCGCTGGTTCCTCGGCAAGCTGCCTTCGGGCGGCAGCATCGGCCTGCCGATGAGCGCGCAACTCGAATCGATCATCGAGGCGATGGCCGTCAAGGCGCAGTAGGCAGCCGGCGGCGCTTGACTCGCCCGCGCGGCTAGACCGGCGCCTCATCGCCGTCAGCCGGACTAACCCTAGCTGGCTGTGCCTTCCTGCAACCTATATAACCCGGCGGCGAGTCCCGCGCAGTCGGCTCGCGCGCATTTGCGCATTCGGCGCGTGCGCTGCGGCCCAGAACGATCCAAACACTTCGGCCAGGAGATGTCTGATGCAGGTTCGACCCATCGCTCGTTCGCAGCAATCGCCCGCTCATCGAACGCTTCGCCGCAGGTGGCCCATGATGCCGCTGGCCGCGCTTCTCGCGGCGGCACCCGCCTTGTCGCTGGCCGCCGGCGTCAGCGTGAAGATGGACTTCGACAGCCCGTCGACCAGCCCCTTCCCGAGCGACCGCTTCACCGTGCCGGACTGGACGCAGAACACCTTCAGGCGCGTGAAGCTGCCCAAGCCGGACTGCGCGGTGCGGGTGTCCGACTGCCAGGACATCGACGTCATCAACACGCTCGACGGTTTCAACACGCAGCCGCGCATCACCATTCCCTTCACCGGCGATATCGACCCGGCCACGGTCAACAGCAACACGGTGTACCTGCTCAACCTCGGCGACACGCTGTCGGGCCGGGGCATGGGCGACAAGGTGGGCATCAACCAGGTCTCGTGGGACGCGGCCGGCAAGACGCTGGTGCTCGAGTCTGACGAACTGCTGCAAGAGCATTCGCGCTACGTGCTGGTGGTCACCGACGGGGTTCGCGACGCGTCGGGCGACCGGATCGAGGGTGGCCGCTTCTCGTCCCTGCGCCAGGGGCCGGGGTCCAAGGACGAGCCTCCCGGCCGCGACTGGGCGGACTACCGCCGCTCGCTGCAGGACGCCGACCGGTGGATACGGCCGCCGCGCAATCGCGTGGTCGCGCTGAGCCTGTTCACCACGCAGAGCATTTCGGCAGACCTGCGCAAGATCCGCGACCAGATCCGCCGCTCCACGCCTGCGCCGGTCAACTTCACGATCGGCAATTCGGGCAGCGTTCAGGCAGTGTTCCCGGTGGCGCAACTCGGCAGCATCGAATGGAGCCGCCAGACCGGCACGGCCTCCTTCACGCCCGTGCCGGTGCCGACCCAGGCCTTGGGCGTGGTCCCGGGTGCCGTCGGCCGCATTGCCTTCGGCACCTTCCGGTCGCCGGACTACATGAACGCGCAGCGCATCATTCCGGCCACGGGCACCTTGCTGGGGCACCCGGTGCCGCAAGGCAGCAACGACCTCTTGGTGGAGATGTTCCTGCCCAGCACGCCCCGCCCGGCCGGCGGCTGGCCGGTGGCTATCTTCGGCCACGGTTTCACCGACAGCATGTACGGGGCGCCGTGGACGGTGGCCTCGGTGTTCGCCTCGCGCGGCATCGCCACCATGGCGATCAGCGTCGTGGGCCATGGCGGCGGTCCGCTGGGCACGCTGAAGATCACACCCATGGGCGGCACGCCGGTGGTGGTGCCCTCGGGCGGGCGCGGCTTCGACCAGGACGGCAACGGCACCATCGACTCCACCGAAGGCGTGGGCGCGGTGGGCGCACTGACCATCGTGGGCAACCGCGACGGCCTGCGCCAGACCACGGTCGACCTGATGCAGCTGGTGCGCCAGATCCAGGCCGGCATCGACGTGGAGGGCGACGGCTCGATCGATTTCGATCGCACCCGCATCTACTACGCCGGCCAGTCCTTCGGCGGCATTTACGGCACCATGTTCCTCGGCATGGAGGGGGCGGTGCGGGCCGGCGTGCCCAACGTGCCCGGCGGCTCCATCACCGAGGTGGCGCGGCTGGGCGCCTTCAGGCCGCTCACCGGCCTGTCGCTGGCCACGCGCCAGCCGCAGCTCTTGAACCTGCCGCCGTCGCAGGCGCTGCCGGTGCCGCTCAACTTCAACGAGAACATCCCGCTGCGCGACGTGGCGCCGCTGGTGAATACCGTGCCGGGCTCGGCCGCCATCCAGCAGGTGCTGGAGAACAACGAATGGGTGCAGCAGGCCGGCAACCCGGTGAGCTACGCCCCCTACATCCGCAAGCAGCCGCTGCCCGGCAACGCGCCCAAGCCGGTGATCGTGCAGTTTGCCAAGGGCGACCAGACGGTGCCCAATCCGACCTCCACCGCCCTCGTCCGCGCAGGCGAGCTGGCGGACCGCACCATGTACTTTCGCAACGACCTGGCCTATGCGGCCACTGGCGGGCAGATCCCGAAGAATCCGCACACCTTCCTGACCAACATCGGCAGCGCGGCGGGTGCCCCGCTGGCGGTGGCGGCGCAGATGCAGATCGCGCTGTTCTTCGCCAGCGACGGAGCGCAGGTGATCGACCCGGACGGCACCTCGCCGCTGTTCGAGATGCCGATCAATCCGCCGCTGCCGGAGACGCTGAACTTCCTGCCCTGAGCCGGGCAGGCGGCGCGCTCAAGCCAGGAAGCGCTCGGCCAACAGCACCCAATAGGCCGCGCCAATGGCCACGTTGTCGTCGTTGAAGTCGTAGCCGGGGTTGTGCACCATGCAGGCGCCGGCACTGTCGCCGTCGCCGTTGCCGATGAGCAGGTAGCTGCCCGGCACCTTCTCGAGCATGAAGGCGAAATCCTCGCTGCCGGTGAGCGGCACGGTCTGCAGCGTGACGCGATCCG
>JABFVP010000183.1 GCA_013362725.1 Cupriavidus sp. | reverse complement strand
AGCGCTGGCTGGCCGTGCCGACGCCGTTCCTGGCCCCGGCGGGCGGCGCCCGCTATGCCTTCCAGCCGGGCCAGGCGGATACCACCCGCTGTCCGCATGAAGCCTGGGCGCGCTGCGTGCGCGCGGCGCTCGCGGCCGAGCGCACGCGCGCACCCGGCCCGGCCGATCCCGCCGGCGAGATGCCACTGCGCCAGGCGATCGCGCGCCATATCGCCTTTACCCGCGGCGTGCAGAGCGCGCCGACCGACATCCTCGTCACCAGCGGCGCGCAACAGGGAATCGACCTGCTGGCGCGGCTGCTGCTCGGGCCGGGCGCGGTGGTGGCGATGGAGGACCCCGGCTATCCGATGGCACGCGCCTTGTTCCAGGGCCTTGGCGCGCGGGTGGTGCCGGTGCCGGTGGACGACGAAGGGCTGGTGGTAGCGGCGCTGCCCAACGACGCCACCCTGGTCTACGTCACGCCTTCGCACCAGTCGCCGCTGGGCGTGCCGATGAGCCTGGCGCGGCGCCAGGCCGTGCTCGACTGGGCCGCGCGCCGCCATGCGGTGATCCTGGAAGATGACTACGACAGCGAGTTCCGCTACGGCGGCCAGGCGCTGGATGCGCTGCAGACGCTCGACCGGCACGGCCGCGTGGTCTACCTGGGCACTTTCTCCAAGACCCTGGCGGCCAACCTGCGCGGTGGCTATGTGGTGCTGCCGCCGTGGCTAATGCCGGCGGCGCGCAAGGTCAAGCACCTGATGGACTGGTACACGCCGACGCTGCTGCAGCAGGCGCTGGCGCGCTTCCTGTCGGAAGGCCAACTGCTGCGCCATATCCGGCGTTCGCACGCGCGCCATGCCCAGCGCCGCGCGCGCTTGCTGGCGCGGCTGCAGGGCGACCTGTCGCCGTGGCTGGAGCCGCTGCCGGCGGTGGCCGGCTTCCACCTGGCGGCACGGCTGCGGGTGCCGGTGGCCACCGAGGCGCTGGTGTCGATGGCGCGGCTGGCGGACCTGGAACTCGCCACACTTGATCCCTGCTATGCCAGTCCGCCACCCAGTTGCGCGGGGCTGCTGCTGGGCTTCGGCGCGATCGATCTACTGGATATCGACCCTGCCCTCGACCGGCTGGCGATGGTACTCTCTGCGTTGGCTCCTGCCCCAACGCGCACGGCGTGATGCGGCCGGCACCGGGGAGACGTCAGCCACGCACGGCGAGCAGGTGACACATCTTCGACATGGCGCCTCATTCATACTTGCCGGTCGAAATTGCTGTGAACAAAACGGATGTACGAAAGTCTGATTCGCACTTCCAAACAACCCGAGTCGCGTTCATGACCAAGCGTTTGTTGTCCGCCATGCGTCAGTACGCATGGTTTGCAGGGGTGAAGCACCATGTCGTGCAGGGCGTCGAAGCCCTGGCCGAGCTGCTCAAGTCCCCGTCCGCCGCGGCGCGCGCCGTCGCGGCCATCGTTGCCGAAACCGAGCAGGGCGTACAGGTCTGGGTCTCGTACTTCGGCAAACCGCTGGACCCGCACACCAACTATGTGCTGTGGCCGAATCGGGCGCTGCGTCCGGCGCGGCGGCGTATCCAGCCTTCTCCCATCGAGCTGCTGCAGAACCAGCGACGGCGCGACGACTAGTCGCCCCGCGCATCCCCGCTGATCCAACGCCGCACGCCCGCAGGGACGCCGGCAGCGCTCACGCGTCGGCCCAGCGCCGCAGCAGGTTGTGATAGACGCCGGTCAGGCCGATCACGGATTCGTGCGCCTGGCCAAGCTGCTGCGCCACCTGGCGGATGCGCCCATCCAGCTCGAACAGCATCGCGCGCTGGCCGTCGTCGCGGACCATGCTCTGGATCCAGAAAAACGACGACACCCGCGCCCCGCGCGTGACCGGCGTCACGTGGTGGATGCTGGTGGCCGGGTACAGCACCATGTGCCCGGCCGGCAGCTTCACGCGCTGCTGCCCGTAGGTGTCCTCGATCACCAGTTCGCCGCCGTCGTAGTCCTCCGGCTCGGTCAGGAACAGCGTCGCCGACAGGTCGCTGCGGATGCGGAAGCTGGTGCCGCGCAGGTAGCGGATCGCGTTGTCGACATGGTTGCCAAAGGTATGCCCGCCCTCGTAGCGATTGAACAGCGGCGGATAGACCTTCAGCGGCAGCGCCGCCGAGAAGAACAATGCATGGTTGCCCAATGCATCCTGGATCAGGTCGCCGACCTGCCGCGCCGCCGGCGAACCCTCTGGCAGCTGCAGGTTGCGCTTGGCCAGCGCCGACTGGTAGCCCGAGGTTTCGTTGCCGTCGGCCCAGGGCGCCGCGTCAATGATCTCGCGCACCTGCGCGACCTGGGCCTTGGTCAATACGTCGGGGATCTGCAGCATCATGATGGCGTGTACGTCGGGATAAATCGGCAGGCACCCATTGTATGGGAAGCCCGCACAGGTCCAGAACAAGAATCATTATTGTTTGATCCCGGGCAGGCGGCGCCTTCACTACAATGGTTGGGGTATGCCGTCATCGACAAGGAGCAGACATGTCCGAACCGCTACACGACGAAGCGCTGGTCAATCTCTACCTGGAACGCATCTCGGCCCTTTCCGTCAGCGCCTTCGATGGTGCCGACGTCAGCGGCGAACTCGATGCGGTGATGCGCGAAGCCGTGACCAGGTGCCAGGCCGCCGGCGGACCGCAGGCACAGGGAACGTTGACGGTGCTCGCCGCGCGACTGCGCGATCGTGCCGATGCCGCCGAGCGCGAAGACCAGCCGCTGGTGCGCGATACCTTCCGGCTAGCGGCGGAACGCGTGCCGGCCTGATGTGGATGCGCTGCAAGTCCGGGCGTGGACTGGCCGCACTGGCATCGATCTTGAACCGCTAAGGAAATCTGGCCGGACGGCCTTTGGGACAACGCCTTGAGGCTTGCGGCGGGCGCCGCTGGTGCAAGGTGTTGGTTGCGGGGGCAGGACTTGAACCTGCGACCTTCGGGTTATGAGCCCGACGAGCTGCCAACTGCTCCACCCCGCGTCTGAAGGAGATGGATTATGGGTGATCCGACCGCGCATGGCAAGCACTATTTGCGTCGGCACAGCAAATCGTTTGCCGCCGCAGGCAAGTCGATACATCACAACGTGATATAAACCGCTGCTTGCGCGGTCTCGCAGCGCTTATTCGGCAGGTCCCAGGAGGCGGTCGACCAGCGCATAGCCGGCGCCGAACGCGGCCACCTCGGCCGCATGCCGCGTGGCGAATTGCTGCGGCCCGCTGGCGAGCAGTTCGGTATCGCCGGCGTCGGCCGGATCGGCGCCTTCCTGCGACACGCGCACCTCGTAACCCCAACGGCCGATGCTGCCCTGCCCCTGCGGCGACACCAGGACGTAGACGTCCATGCCGCGATATGCCTCGACGCGCCAGTCAGCGTTACCCATGCGAGCGACTCCCGGATCCTTGATGGTTCTTGGAGACTAGGAGGCGACACGCGCGACCGCAAGGCATAACGCTGGTGCGCGGAACCACGGCACACATAACCCGAGCGGCAAACAAAAAGGGCTTCCGTTTCCGGAAGCCCTTTT
>JABFVP010000585.1 GCA_013362725.1 Cupriavidus sp. | reverse complement strand
ATTCTGCAGACGGTGCCGGAGGTGGATCTGCGCTTCGTGGGCCTGCCGGTCTCGTTCGTCGGCACGCGGCCCGCCGTGCGCTGCCGCGCGCCCGGGATCGGCGAGCACACGGGCGAGCTTTGCCCGGCAGCGATTCAGACAACAACAGGAGACATAGCATGAAGAGACGCGCGTGCCTGGCCTCGCTGGCGGTCTTAGCTTCAGCTCTGCCATTAGCCTTGCCGTGTCCGGCGAAGGCACAGGAAAAGCCGATCCAGATCATCGTGCCGTTCGGTCCCGGCGGCTCGGGCGACATCTCCGCACGGCTGCTGGCCGAATTCCTCATGAGGAAGACCGGCCGCTCGGTCGTGGTGGACAACCGGCCGGGCGCAAATGGCATCATCGGCGTGCAGGCCGCCCTTGGGGCGCCGGCCGACGGCTCGGTGCTGCTGCTGGCCACGACCTCGACACACCTGGCGAACCCCAGCCTGTTCCGCAAGCTGCCCTATGATCCGGGCAAGGATTTCCGGCTGGTCGGCTCGTTCGGCCCCGGCTCCACCTACATGCTGGTGCGGCCCGATGCACCGTACAAGACGCTGCAGGATTTCGTGGAGGCGGCCAGGGCCGGGCCCGGCAAGATCAACTACGGCTACTTCAACGCGACCTCCAAGGTAACGGCCGCGATGTTCGCGCACGAGGCAGGCATCGAGCTCACAGCCATCCCGTACAAGCAAGTGAGCCAGGCGATGACGGAGCTGATCGCCGGGCAGATCCAGGTCGTGTTCACCGACACCGTGGCTGGCGACGCGTTCGTCGCGTCGGGCCGGCTGCGCGCGCTGGCCGTGCATGCCAGTACGCGGCTCAAGCGCTACCCGAACGTGCCACTGCTGGCCCAGAACTACCCGAACCTCTCACTCCCCGCGGGACTGCTCGGCATCGACGTGCCCGCAGCCACGCCGCTGCAAATGCAGCAGCGGCTCAATCAACTGGTCAACGAGGCCGTGACCAGCGAGCCGATCCGCAGCAAGCTCGAGGGCTTCGGCTTTGCACCGGCCAGGGTCAGCCTTCAGGACCTCGCCAGCTTCGAGCGCCTGGAACGCGAGAGGTGGAAGGGCTACGTCGACATCGCGGGGATTGATATCCAATAAGGACACGCGGGCTGCACCCGCGAGTCGTCTTCAGGCCACCGTCCCCGCAGTTTGCGCCAGCGGCGCCCCAGCCTCATCTTCGCCGCCGTCTGCCTTTCCGAGGTCCATTCCAGTGGTCTCGGGCAGCAAGATCGCGGCCATCACGACCATCACGTAGCCGACCCCCGCGACAATCGCGATCGCGGTCGGCAGCGAAGTGTGCCCTGAACTGAGCCATCCCACCGACAGCGGGAACAGCGAGCCGATCACGCGGCCAGCGTTGTACGAGACGCCATACCCGGTCGCGCGGATATCGTTGGGATAGGACTCGGCGATGGTCGCGCCGATGCCGGCGAACACGCCCTGCATCAGCACGCCCAGCGGGAAGCCGAGAAACAGCATGGAGGTGTTGGACACCGGGATCACCATGTAGACCAGCGCGGCGATGAACGCCCCCGCGGCGAAGACGATGTACGTCAGCCGCCGGCCCCAGCGGTCGGTGGCATAGGCGCCAGCCACGTAGCCGGCCAGTGAGCCGATGATGGTGACGGTCAGGTAGGAACTGGTGCCGAACACCGACAGGCCGCGCTCGGTCTTGAGGAAGGTCGGCAGCCACGTGGCGATGGCGTAGTAAGCGCCCAGCATGCCGCCGGACAGCAGGCTGCACAACAGCGTCTTGGCCAGCAGCGGCCCGCGGAACAGCCGGCCCAGCCCGGCCAATGCCGAGCCCTGCGTGCCGGCGGCGCGGCTCTTCAGGAAGATCTCGGGCTCTTCGAGGTTGCGGCGCAGGTAGATCACCACCAGCGCCGGCAGGATGCCGAGGAAGAAGCAGGCGCGCCATGCGGTCTCGGCCGGCAGCACGCTGAACGTGATCGCATAGACGAGCGCCGCCGCGCCCCAGCCGAAGGAATAGCTGCTGGCGGTAAAGCCTGAGTATTTGCCGCGGTGCGCCGGGTTGCGGATCATCTCGGTCACCAGCACCATGCACAGCGACGACTCGCCGCCAAACCCCAGCCCCTGGATCATGCGGAACAGCATCAGCTGCTGCGGCGACTGCGCCAGCCCGCACAGGAAGCAGGCACCCGCGAATACGATGATGGTCCAGCGCAGCACACGCACGCGGCCGTAGCGATCGGCCAGGATGCCGGCGCCGATGGCCCCGACCAGCGACGACACCAGCGTCCAGGTGACGATCGCCCCGGCCGTCGATTTGCTCATGCCCCACTGCCCCAGCAGCGTGGAGATGAGGAAGGAATAGATCATGAAGTCGAACACGTCGACGGCATGCCCCAGGAACGCGCCATAGAATCCCTTGCGCTCCATGCGCGACAAATCACGGAACCAATCGAACATGATCCCCTCCCCTGTGGTGTGTGATGTGTGGTGGTTGCTTGTGGTTAGTTGTGGTGCGCCGACTGCGGCGGCCTCGGCGTTCGGCAGGCATAGCCCGCTTCCTCCAGCAGGCACGCAAAACGCAAGGCGGTGAGATCCTGGTAGCGGCCGGCGACGATCTGCACGCCGACCGGCAGACCGCTGGCACCGGGGCCGATCGGCGCCACGGCGGAGGGCAGGCCGCACAGGCCGGAGTGGCCGGCCCAGAACAACTGCGTGGTCATCGGCTGCGGGCGGCCGTTGACGGTGAGCGTGCGCTGCCACGGCTCGCCGGCCTCGTCGAGCGCGAACGCCGTGGTGGCGGCGGCGGGACATAGCAGCACGTCGTAGCGGGTGAAGAATCTGCGCCATGCGGCGGCGAAGCGTTCGCGCGCCACCTGCAGGCGCAGCCAGTCGCGGTGGCGAAGCGTCGCGCCGGTGTATTGCAGGGTCGCGTAGTCGTGATCGCCGGCGGGGGCGGTGGCGCTGCGGGCCAGCGCATCGGCGAACGCGGCATCATCCATGTGTGACGAGGTGGTGGCGCGCAGCAGCGTCACATAGACGTGCCAGAGCTCGCCGGCGTCGAAGTCCGGCCGTTCGTGCCAGCCGACGTGGGCACCTTGCTGCGCCAGCCAGTGGCCCAGCTGCTCGATCCGCGCGGCGACCTCGCCGTCCGCTTCGGCCTGGGCATGTGTGGGCAGCACGGCGATGCGGAAGTCGGCGAGCCGGCGGTGTGGGCATTCCGGCCATTGCAAGCGGTATGGCAGCGCGTCGTCACCGTCCGGGCCCGCGATGGCGCGCAATACCGCTTCCAGGTCGCGCGCGCTGCGCGCGAGCGGTCCGGCGACATTGATGTCCTGCTCGCCAAAGCGCGCGGCACCGGTGCCGTGGCCGGCCAGCGGCACCAGCCCGTGGCTCGGCTTGAGCGAGAAGATGCCGCAGTAGTGCGCCGGATTGCGCAGCGAGGATCCGATGTCCGAGCCCACGTCGAAGAACGACAGGCCGGCGCAGACCGCCGCGGCGCTGCCGCCGGACGAGCCGCCCGGCGTGCGCGTCGGATCGTGCGGGTTGC
>JABFVP010000010.1 GCA_013362725.1 Cupriavidus sp. | reverse complement strand
GTGACGCTGGGCATCGAACGCGACGGCCAGCGCCTGGACGTGCCGGTCACGCTCGACACCGCCGCGGCGCGCGCGGGCGCCACGGATGCCAGCGCCAGCGCGCCGGCGCCCGCGGGCAAGCTGGGCGCGGCGCTGAGCCAGGCGGTGCAGATGGAGACCGTGCGCTATCGGCCGGACCAGGCGCTGGCACGTGCGGTGGGGCAGGTCTGGGACACCAGCGCGCTGTCGCTCAAGCTGCTGGGCAAGATGCTGGTGGGGCAGGCTTCGCTGCAGAACCTGAGCGGTCCGCTGACCGTCGCCGACTACGCCGGACGTGCCGCAAACCTCGGCATACAGGCCTTTGTCAGCTTCCTGGCTCTGGTCAGCGTTAGTCTTGGCGTACTCAATTTGTTACCCATTCCGGTTCTGGATGGGGGGCATTTGCTGTATTATTGCGTGGAATTTTTGACTGGCCGGCCCGTCCCAGACCACTGGCAGGCAATGCTGCAGAAGGTTGGCATCGCCTGCATCTTGCTCCTGACTTCGCTCGCTTTGTTCAATGACGTCAGCCGAATGTTTCTGGCGAACGGCTAGAAACGTGTGTCGGCAAGGAGGTGGTGGTGTCGTCGGACACCGTCGCCG
This sequence comes from Cupriavidus sp., assembly GCA_013362725.1. Classification (GTDB taxonomy): domain Bacteria; phylum Pseudomonadota; class Gammaproteobacteria; order Burkholderiales; family Burkholderiaceae; genus Cupriavidus. Next base: position 12,104 of record JABFVP010000010.1, on the reverse strand, counting down.
GGGACGCCATTTGCCAGGCGCAGTCCAATGAGGCATCGGAGCGCAATCCTGGATGGAATCAAAGAGGGGATCAACATTGATCAGACATAAGCGCATTTCGCTGGGCTTGCTGGCGAGTGCCGTTATTGCAGCCTGGAGCCCGGCGGGCTGGGCTGCCGATCCGTTCGTCGTCAGGGACATCCGCGTTGAGGGACTGCAACGCGTCGAACCGGGTACCGTGTTTGGCTACCTGCCGGTGCGCGTCGGTGAAACCTTCACCGATGACAAGGGCGCCGATGCCATCCGTGCCCTCTACAATACCGGCTTCTTCAAGGACGTGCAGATCCGCGCCGAGGAAGGCGTGCTGGTGGTGCAGGTCGAGGAACGCCCGGCAATCTCGCAGCTCGAGTTCGTCGGCATCAAGGAATTCGACAAGGACACGCTGCGCCGCTCGCTGCGCGCGGTCGGCGTGGCCGAGGCCCGCTATTACGACAAGGCGCTGATCGACAAGGCCGAGCAAGAGCTCAAGCGCCAGTACGTCGCGCGCGGCTACTATGCCGCCGACGTGCAGACCACGATCACGCCGGTGGACCGCAACCGCGTCTCGGTGGTGTTCAACGTCGACGAGGGCCCGGTCGCCAAGATCCGCCAGATCAATATCGTCGGCAACAAGGCGTTCAAGGAAAGCACGCTGCGCGACGAGATGCAGCTGTCCACGCCCAACTGGCTGTCGTGGTACACCAAGAATGACCTGTACTCGAAGCAGAAGCTGACCGCCGACCTGGAAGCGCTGCGCTCGTACTACCTGAACCGCGGCTACCTGGAATTCGCCATCGAATCGACCCAGGTCTCGATCACGCCCGACAAGAAAGACATCTTCCTGACGCTGAACATCAAGGAAGGCGAGCAGTACAAGGTTTCCGACGTGCGCCTGGCGGGCGAGCTGCTGGGCAAGCAGGATGAAATGGAAAAGCTGCTGCAGCTGAAGAAGGGCGATATTTTCTCGTCCGAGAAGCTGACTCAGAGCACCAAGGCCATTACCGACCTGCTCGGCACTTATGGCTACGCGTTCACCACCATCAACCCGCAACCGCAGATCGACAAGGAAAAGCGTGAAGTCGCGCTGACCCTGATGGTCGATCCGGGCCGCCGCGTCTACGTGCGCCGCGTCAACGTGGTCGGCAACAGCAAGACCCGCGACGAAGTGGTGCGGCGCGAGATGCGCCAGATGGAAAGCTCGTGGTTCGACAGCGAAAAGCTGCAGCAGTCGCAGGCGCGTATCAACCGCACCGGCTACTTCACCGACACCAACATCACCACCGAGGACGTGCCCGGCGCGCCCGACCAGGTCGATGTGAATGTCAACGTGACTGAAAAACCGACCGGCCAGATCAGCCTGGGCGTGGGTTTCTCGTCCACCGACAAGCTGGTGCTGCAGGCCGGCCTGCGCCAGGACAATGTGTTCGGCTCGGGTACCAGCCTGGGCCTGGACGTGAACACCGCCAAGTCGTTCCGTACCATTGCGCTGACGCAGTACGACCCGTATTTCACGGTGGACGGCATCAGCCGCTCGACCGATATTTACTACCGTACCTCGCGTCCGCTGTACTACACCGGCGACCAGGACTACAAGATCGTCTCGGCCGGCGGCGGCTTCAAGTTCGGCGTGCCGTTCTCGGAAGTCGATACTGTGTTCTTCGGCATCGGCTATGAACGCACCCAGGTGTACACGTCGGTCAATACGCCGACCCAGTACACCGACTGGCTCAGGAAGATCGGCAAGAGTTCGGGCGACGGCATCAACAACTTCCCGTTCACGATCGGCTGGGCGCGCGACCGCCGCGACAGCGCGCTGGTCCCGACCAAGGGCCCGTACACCCAGGCCAACCTGGAAGTCGGCCTGCCGGGCGGCGATACGCAGTACTACCGCGCCAGCGTGCAGCAGCAGTACTTCTACCCGATTTCGAAGGCCTTCACGCTGGCACTGAACGGCGAAGTGGCCTACGGCCACGGCTACGGCAACACGCCGTTCCCGGTGTTCAAGTACTTCTACGCCGGTGGTATCGGCTCGGTGCGCGGCTACCAGACCAGCACGCTGGGCCCGAAGGACCAGAACGGCAACCCGGTGGGCGGCGCCTCCAAGATGATCGGCAACGTCGAGTTCATTTTCCCGCTGCCGGGCTCGGGCGTGGACCGCACGCTGCGACTGTTCACGTTCTTTGACTTCGGTAACGTCTACCAGGAAGGCCAGCCGATCAGCTTCAGCGAGCTGAAGTACTCGACCGGCTTCGGCATGTCGTGGTTGTCGCCGATCGGGCCGCTGAAGATCAGTATGGGCTTCCCGCTCAAGCGCGACGACAACGACAAGGTCCAGCGTTTCCAGTTCCAGATCGGCACGGCATTCTGATTCTGTAAAAGGATCTGTTTTCATGACTACAACATCCAAACTGGTCAAGTCCCTGGGCGCCGCCGCGCTCGCCACCGCGGCAATCTGTGCCGCGCTGCCGGCCTCGGCCCAGGAAGCGCGCATCGCCGCGGTCAATTCCGAGCGCATCCTGCGCGATTCGCAGCCGGCCAAGGCGGCCCAGGTCAAGCTGGAGCAGGAGTTCTCCAAGCGCGACCGCGAGCTGCAGGACATGGCCCAGAAGATCAAGGGCATGGCCGACAAGCTGGACAAGGACACGGCCGTGCTGGCCGATTCCGACCGCCAGCGCCGCCAGCGCGAAGTGGCCGACCTGGACCGCGAGTTCCAGCGCAAGCAGCGCGAATTCCGCGAGGACCTGAACCAGCGCCGCAACGAGGAACTGGCGCAGGTGCTGGAGCGCGCCAACCGCGTGATCCGCCAGCTCGCCGAACAGCGCAAGTACGACCTGATCGTGCAGGAAGCGGTGTACGTGAATCCGCGCATCGATATCACCGACGACGTGATGATGGTGCTGAACGCCGGCGGCAGGTAAGCCGACGCCGCTTCATCGTTCGTCCCTTCGTTCGTTCTTTCATCAGGAAGTACCGCCATGCAGACACCCACACTGGGTCAGCTCGCCACCGAGAACGGCGCGCAGGTTGTGGGTGACCCCGACCTGGCGATCACCGGCCTGGCCCCCCTGGACCAGGCCGGACCGGGCGAGCTCTCGTTCCTGTCCAATCCGCTCGACCTGCAGCAGGCGCTGGATGCCAAGGCCGGCGCCGTGATCGTCTCGGCCGCCGACCTCGAGCGCGTGCGCGCCGAAGGCAAGGCCGACGGCCGCAACTGGCTGGTGGCACGCAATCCCTACGTATGCTTCGCCCGCGTGGCGCAGCGTTTCGACCGCGCCGCCAATACCGACGCGCGCACCGGCATCGACGCGCGCGCCACGGTGGCGCCTGACGCGGTAGTGCCGGCCTCGTGCTACATCGGCCCCAACGTGGTCATCGAAGCCGGCGCGCGCCTGGGCGAGCGCGTGCGCATCCTGGCCAACGGCTATGTCGGCGCGCACGCCGAGATCGGCGACGATGCGCTGCTCTACGCCAATGTCTCGGTCTACCACCGCTGCGTGGTCGGCGCCCGCGCCATCCTGCACAGCGGCGTGGTGATCGGTGCCGACGGCTTCGGCTTCGCGCCGGACATCAGCGCGACCGGCGTGGAATACGTGAAGATCCCGCAGACCGGGCGCGCGGTGCTGGGCCAGGACGTCGAGGTCGGCGCCAATACCGCGATCGACCGCGGCGCCATGGCCGACACCGTGATCGAGGACGGCTGCAAGATCGACAACCAGGTCCAGATCGCGCACAACGTGCGGGTCGGCGCGCACACGGTCATCGCCGGTTGCGCCGCGGTGTCGGGCAGCACCCGCATCGGCCGCTTCTGCGTGATCGGCGGCGCCGCCAACTTTGCCGGCCACCTGACCATTGCCGACCGCACCACGGTGTCGGGCGGCACCTCGATCACCAAATCCATTACCAAGCCCGGCGGCCATTTCACCAGCGTGTTCCCGTTCCTGCCGCACGGGGAGTGGGAGCGCAACGCAGCCATCGTGCGCGGCCTGAGCAAGCTGCGCGAACGGGTGGTGGCGCTGGAACGCCGCCTGCGCGGCCAGGCCGCCGGGTCCCAACCCTCACAAGACTAAAGAGAAATCATCATGAGCGCGGCCGAAATCGATATCCGCAAGATCCTCAAGCTGTTGCCGCACCGGTACCCGTTCCTGCTGGTCGACCGCGTGCTGGAGTTCGAGGCGCAGAAGCGGATCAAGACCCTGAAGAACGTCACCATCAACGAGCCGTACTTCCAGGGCCATTTCCCCGAGCAGCCGGTGATGCCGGGCGTGATGATCCTGGAAGCGCTGGCGCAGTCGGCCGGCCTGCTGACCTTCGGCGCCGACATGGAGCGCAAGGAAGGGGCGCTGTACTACTTCGTCGGCATCGACGGCGCCCGCTTCAAGCAGGTGGTGTACCCGGGCGACCAGTTGCACATGAACGTGACGGTCGAGCGCTATATCCGCGGCATCTGGAAGTTCAAGGCGTTCGCCACGGTCGACGACAAGGTCGCCTGCGAGGCGGAGCTGATGTGCACCGTGAAGCAGGCCGAGTGAGGCCGTCCGCGGCCCGCACGGGAACCTTCGCCCGGCGCATTGGCCCATCCTTCACCAGACCCATCACAGGACAGTACGCATGACGCAAATCCACCCCACCGCACTGGTCGACCCGAAGGCAGAGCTGGCCGCCGACGTGAGCGTCGGCCCGTTCTCGATCGTCGGGCCCAACGTGCGGATCGGCAGCGGCACCCGGATCGGCTCGCATACGACGGTCGAGGGCCATACCACGATCGGCGCGGGCAACACCATCGGCCCCTATGCCTCGGTCGGCGGCGTGCCGCAGGACATGAAATACCGCAACGAGCCGACCCGGCTCGAGATCGGCGACCGCAACACCATCCGCGAATTCACCACGATCCACACCGGCACGGTGCAGGACCGCGGCCTGACCAGCATCGGCAACGACAACTGGATCATGGCCTATGTCCATATCGCCCATGACTGCATGGTCGGCAACCACACCGTGTTTTCCAGCAATGCGCAGATCGCCGGCCACGTCGAGGTCGGCGACTGGGCCATCCTGGGCGGCATGAGCGGGGTGCACCAGTTCGTGCGCATCGGCGCCCATGCGATGCTGGGCGGCGCCTCGGCGCTGGTGCAGGACGTGCCCCCGTTCGTGATCGCCGCCAGCGACAAGAGCGGCAACAAGGCCACGCCGCACGGCATCAATGTCGAAGGGCTGCGCCGCCGCGGCTTCGACGCCGGCCAGATCGCCTCGCTGCGCCAGGCCTACAAGCTGCTTTACAAGTCCGACCTCAGCTTCGACGAGGCGCGCAACGAGATTGCCGCACTGCTGGCCCAGGTGGATGCCGGCACCGCGGCGCCGCTGCAGGCCTTTGTCGACTTCCTTGCCGCCACCCAGCGCGGCATCGTGCGCTGAGACCGGACCCACATGGCTGACGCCGCGATTCGGAAGGACCTGCCCGCGGGCAACGGCAGCGCCGCGGGCAAGCGCGGCACCATCGCCATGGTGGCCGGCGAGGCCTCGGGCGACCTGCTGGCTTCGCTGATGATGGGCGGGCTGCAGGCCCGCCTGGCCGAGACCGGCGAGGCGGTCGACTACGCCGGCATCGGCGGCAAGCGCATGATGGCGCAGGGCTTCACCTCCCACTGGCCGATGGAAACGCTGTCGGTCAACGGCTATGTCGAGGTGCTGGGCTCGCTGCGCGAGATCCTCGCGACGCGGCGCGCGGTGCGCGACTGGCTGCTGGCCGAGCCGCCGCTGTGCTTTATCGGGGTCGATGCGCCGGACTTCAATTTCGGCCTGGAAGTGCCGCTGCGCCGCGCCGGCATCCCGGTGGTGCATTTCGTCAGCCCGTCGATCTGGGCCTGGCGCGGCGGGCGCATCCGCACCATCGCGCGCGCGGTCGACCACATCCTGTGCCTGTTCCCGTTCGAGCCCGAGATCTACGCCAGGGCCGGCATCCCGGCCACCTATGTGGGCCATCCGCTCGCCGACGTGATCCCGATGGTGCCCGACGTGGCCGGCGCGCGCGCGGCGCTGAAGCTGCCTCCCGGGCACCGCGTGGTGGCGGTGCTGCCGGGCAGCCGCCAGTCCGAGGTGCGCAACCTCGGCGCCACCTTTTTCGCGGCGATGGCTCGCATGCAGCGCATGGACCCGAAGCTGGCCTTCGTGCTGCCGGCGGCAAGCGCGCCGCTGCGCGCCATCGTCGAAGAGCTGCACCACCAGCATCCGGAACTGTGCCTTACCATTGTCGACGGCAAGTCGCACCAGGCCATGGAAGCCGCCGACGTGGTGCTGCTGGCGAGCGGCACCGCCACGCTCGAGGCGGCGCTGTACAAGAAGCCGATGGTGATCTCGTACAAGGTGCCCTGGCTGACCGCGCAGATCATGAAGCGCCAGGGTTATCTGCCTTACGTGGGATTGCCTAATATCCTTTCAGGGCGCTTTGTCGTGCCCGAGCTGCTGCAGGACGACGCCACGCCCGAGGCGCTGGCGCGCGAGACCCTGCTGCAGCTCAACGACGAAGGCAATACCGCCTTCCTGTACGAGCATTTCACGCGCATGCACGAGACGCTCAAGTGCAATACCGCGCAACTGGCGGCCGATGTCGTGGTCGACCTGATGCGCAGCCGGGGGACCGTCTGATGGCACGGCGCGATGCGGCATCACCGCAGCTGGGACTGGACCTGGCGCCGGCCGCCGGCGCCATCCAGCGGCTGTGCGGCGTCGACGAGGCCGGCCGCGGCCCGCTGGCGGGGCCGGTCTACGCCGCCGCGGTGGTGCTCGACCCGAAACGCCCGATCCGCGGCCTGGCCGATTCCAAGATCCTGACCGCCGCCAAGCGCGAGGCGCTGTACGAGAAGATCTGCGAGCGCGCGCTGGGCTGGCATATCGCCTTCGCCACGGTCGAGGAAATCGATACCATCAACATCCTGCACGCCAGCATGCTGGCGATGCAGCGTGCCGTGCAGGGCCTGGCCGCCAGCGGCGTGGTGCCGGACCTGGTGCAGGTCGACGGCAACCGCTGCCCGCAGGTCGCGTATCCGGTCGAAGCCATCGTCAAGGGCGATGCGCTGGTCAAGGCGATCTCGGCCGCCTCGATCCTGGCCAAGGTGGCGCGCGACCGTGCCCTGATGGAACTGCATGCAGCCTATCCGCAGTACGGCTTCGATTCGCACGTCGGCTACGGCACGCCGCAGCATATGGCGGCGCTGGCCGAATTCGGCGCAACCCCGCATCATCGCCGCTCGTTCGCGCCCGTGCGCGAGGCGCTGGCGCAACGGCCGCTGTTTACCGCCATGGTCGCAGCCGCGCCGGTCATCGAAAACATTGCCGTCATTGAAGCCGACGCCGACGCCTTCGCCGGTGCCGCGACCGAAGCCGCCACCCAGCTCGGCACCTTCCCGCCACCCGAAGCATCGTGAAGCACGTCACCTCGCGCGACAACGCGCTGTTCAAGCACCTGAAGGCGCTTGCCGGTTCCACGCACCAGCGCCGCAAGGCCGGCCAGTCGCTGCTCGACGGCGTGCACCTGGCGCAGGCCTACGTGGCCGCGCGCGGCCAGCCCGTGACCTGCCTGGTGTCGGAGCGCCACTACGACCACGCCGAAGTGGCGCCGCTGCTGGCCCAGGTGGACAGCGAGCGCGTGGTGGTGCTGGCCGATGCGCTGTTCACGCAGATCAGCGGCGTGGTCAACGGCATCGACCTGATGCTGGTGATCGAGACCCCGGCAGGCCACCTGCCGGCGCGCATCGAGCAGGACTGCATCATCCTGGACGGGGTGCAGGACGCGGGCAATGTCGGCTCGATCCTGCGCAGCGCGGCCGCGGCGGGCATTCGCGATGCCTACCTCGCCACCGGCTGCGCCTTCGCGTGGTCGGTCAAGACCCTGCGCGCCGGCATGGGCGCCAACTTCCACCTGAATATCGTCGAGCATTGCACGCTCGAGGCGCTGGCGCCGCGGCTGGCGATCCCGCTGCTGGCGACCTCGTCGCACGCCGAGGCCGCGGTATTCGATACCGACCTGCGCGGACCGGTGGCATGGGTGGTCGGCAACGAAGGGGCAGGGGTGAGCGAGGGCTGGATGGCGCATGTCACGCGCAAGGTCGGCATTCCGCAACCGGGCGGGATGGAGTCGCTGAACGTGGCCGCGGCGACGGCGATCTGCCTGTTCGAGGCGGTGCGCCAGCGGCGCGCCGGCTGAGCGCACCAGCAGGCCGCGCCGGCGCGGCCAACAAAAAAGCGGCCCGGGCGGCCGCTTTCTTTTTTGCTTCAGTAGTTGTCGCGATCGACCTTGATCTCCTGAAGGATGGTGGTCGCGATCTCCTCGATCGACTTGTGCGTCGACGACAGCCACTTGATGCCTTCGCGCCGCATCATCGCCTCGGCCTCGTTGACCTCGTAGCGGCAGTTTTCCAGCGCGGCGTACTTGCTGCCGGGGCGGCGCTCGTTGCGGATCTCGGTCAGGCGCTGCGGGTCGATCGACAGGCCGAAGATCTTCGGCTTGAACGCATACAGCGCCGACGGCAGCTTGCCGCGCTCGAAGTCGTCGGGAATCAGCGGATAGTTGGCCGCCTTCAGCCCGTATTGCATTGCCAGGTAGAGGCTGGTCGGGGTCTTGCCGCTGCGCGACACGCCTACCAGGATCACATCGGCTTCTTCGAGGTTCTTGTGTGACTGGCCGTCATCATGCGCCAGCGAGAAGTTGATCGCCTCGATCCGGTTCTTGTAGGCCTCGGTGTCCGCATTCTGGTGGAAGCGGCCGATGGCGTGGGTGGACTTCAGGCCCAGTTCCTTCTCGAGCGGCTCGATAAAGGTCTGGAACATGTCCAGGATCATCGCCTTGGCGCGGCGCAGTGCCTTGTTCGCTTCCTGGTTGACCAGCGTGGTGAAGACGATCGGCGGCACGCCTTCGTTGTGGAACGCCTCGTTGATCTTGCCGACGGCGATATGTGCCTTTTCCGGGGTATCGACGAAGGGCATGCGCACCTTGCGGAAGCGCATCTCGAACTGGGCCAGGATGGAATGGCTGAAGGTTTCGGCGGTAATGCCAGTGCCATCCGAGACGATGAACACGGTGCGCACCGCGGGGCGCTCGGGCGCGTGGGGCGCCGGCGCCGCAGGGGTTTCGGGTTGCGTTCCAGGCTGGGACCCGGGTGTCGCCGTTCCGGGCGCTTCTGGCTGGGACATGGGGAGGGTGGAATAAATAGATTGAATCTTCCGCAGAAAAGTGCGGCGCAGCACGGTAGAATAGCGGCGATCTTTTCGCTAAGCAATTCCATAGGGTGGCCGGCTCCGCAACATGCCCGTGCCACAAACCGCGCCAGGAATTGTCGACAATGCGCGCTACGCGATGAGAGCCGTAGCGCCAGGTCCGCAGCGCCAGTTCGGGGTTGCTTAGCCAAGCGATCCGTCCGGGAACAGAACATCAAGAACATACCGGGCATGCGCAACCAGTTTTCTACTTTGTTTTGAGGCTCTCATGACTAACCAGGCAGATAACGGCGCCTATGTGCTGCCGTTCGAGCAGTTGCGCATGGCTGACGTGGAAATCGTCGGCGGCAAGAATTCGTCGCTGGGCGAGATGATCTCCCAGCTGGCGGAAGCCGGCGTCCGGGTTCCGGGCGGCTTTGCCACCACCGCGCTCGCCTTCCGCGACTTCCTTGCCCACAACAACCTGACCGAGCGCATCTCGCAGCGCCTGAAGGCCCTGAACGTCGACGACGTCAAGGCCCTGGCCGAGGCCGGCGCCGAGATCCGCAACTGGGTCGCGACCGCGCCGTTCCAGCCGCGCCTGGAGCAGGAAATCCGCGATTTCTACGCACGTGCGGCCGAGCGCGAAGGCGCCGAGGCCTCGTTCGCGGTGCGTTCGTCGGCTACTGCCGAAGACCTGCCCGACGCCTCCTTCGCCGGCCAGCAGGAGTCCTACCTGAACGTCAGCGGCATCGACGACGTGCTCGACAAGATCAAGCACGTGTTCGCCTCGCTGTACAACGACCGCGCCATTTCCTACCGCGTGCACAAGGGCTTTGCCCATGACGTGGTGGCGCTGTCCGCCGGGGTCCAACGCATGGTGCGCTCGGACCTGGCCGCTTCCGGCGTGATGTTCACCATCGACACCGAATCCGGCTTCCCCGACGTGGTCTTCATCACCTCCAGCTACGGCCTGGGCGAAACGGTGGTGCAGGGCGCGGTCAACCCGGACGAGTTCTACGTGTTCAAGCCGACGCTGCAGGCCGGCAAGTACCCGATCATCCGCCGCTCGATCGGCTCCAAGCTGATCAAGATGGAGTTCACCAAGCCGGGCGAAGCCGGCCGCGTGAAGACCGTCGACGTGCCCGCCGAACTGCGCAACCGCTACTCGATCACCGACCAAGACGTGACCGAGCTGGCGCGCTACGCGATGATCATCGAGAAGCACTATGGCCGCCCGATGGACATCGAGTGGGGCAAGGACGGCAAGGACGGCAAGATCTACATCCTGCAGGCCCGCCCGGAAACCGTGAAGAGCCAGTCGGCCGGCAAGGCCGAGCAGCGCTTCAAGCTCAAGGGCACGGCCCCGGTGCTGACCAGCGGCCGCGCCATCGGCCAGAAGATCGGTACCGGCCCGGTGCGCGTGATCAACGACCCGTCCGAGATGGAACGCGTGCAGCCCGGCGACGTGCTGGTGGCCGACATGACCGACCCGAACTGGGAGCCGGTGATGAAGCGCGCCTCGGCCATCGTCACCAACCGTGGCGGCCGTACCTGCCACGCCGCCATCATCGCGCGTGAACTGGGCGTGCCGGCGGTGGTCGGCTGCGGCGATGCCACCGACGTGCTCAAGGACGGCACGCTGGTGACGGTGTCGTGCGCCGAGGGCGACGAAGGCCGCATCTACGACGGCCTGCTGGAAACCGAAGTGACCGAGGTCCAGCGCGGCGAGATGCCGGAAATCGACGTCAAGCTGATGATGAACGTCGGCAACCCGCAGCTGGCGTTCGACTTCGCGCAGATCCCGAACAACGGCGTCGGCCTGGCCCGCCTGGAATTCATCATCAACAACAATATCGGCGTCCACCCGAAGGCCATCCTCGACTACCCGCAAGTCGACGCCGACCTGAAAAAGGCTGTCGAAAGCGTGGCCCGCGGCCATGCCAGCCCGCGCGCGTTCTATGTCGACAAGCTGGCCGAGGGCATCGCCACCATCGGCGCGGCCTTCTACCCGAAGCCCGTGATCGTGCGCCTGTCGGACTTCAAGTCCAACGAGTACAAGAAGCTGATCGGCGGTTCGCGCTACGAGCCGGATGAAGAAAACCCGATGCTGGGCTTCCGCGGCGCGTCGCGCTACATCGCCGAAGACTTCGCCGAGGCCTTCGAGATGGAGTGCAAGGCCATGAAGCGCGTGCGCGACGAAATGGGCCTGACCAACGTCGAGATCATGGTGCCGTTTGTGCGCACGCTCGGCCAGGCCGAGAAGGTGATCGAGCTGCTGGCCAGGCACGGCCTGAAGCGCGGCGAGAACGGCCTGCGCATCATCATGATGTGCGAAGTTCCGTCGAACGCCATCCTTGCCGAAGAGTTCCTGCAGTTCTTCGACGGCTTTTCGATCGGCTCGAACGACCTGACCCAGCTGACCCTGGGCCTGGACCGCGACTCGGGCATGGAGCTGCTGGCCAAGGACTTCGACGAGCGCGATCCGGCGGTGTGCTTCATGCTGTCGCGCGCGATCTCGGCGTGCATCCGCCTGGACAAGTACGTCGGCATCTGCGGCCAGGGTCCTTCGGACCATCCGGACTTTGCCGCCTGGCTGGCCAAGGAAGGCATCAAGTCGATCTCGCTGAACCCGGACTCGGTGGTCGAGACCTGGCAAAAGCTGGCTTCCTGAGGCATTTGACATCACAATAACGACTGCCGGCCCCTTCGGGTAGCCGGCGGAGGCACCGGCCCTGCGTCAGGTGTTGCAAAGCCCCGCAGACGCTGTATGGCGCTGCGGGGTTTTTACTTTTTCGGGAAATCCGTGGTCGAACGGGAGCTTGGATGGCGTACTACATCTGGTTCGTGGCGGCGGTGCTGCTGGTGATCGTCGAGCTGAACACCGGCACCTTTTA
>JABFVP010000487.1 GCA_013362725.1 Cupriavidus sp. | reverse complement strand
TGCTGCGGCTGCTCGGGCTGAAGGACGACGACGCGCGCGTCAACATCAACGGCGGCGCGATCGCGCTGGGCCATCCGCTGGGCGCGTCGGGCGTGCGGCTGATGACCACCATGCTGCATGCGCTGGAAGACAGCGGCCAGCGCTATGGCCTGCAGTCGATGTGCGAAGCCGGCGGCATGGCCAACGCCACCATCATCGAGCGCCTGTAAGCGGCGCCCTGCCCCATTCCGCCATCCCGATCCCCCATCAAGGAGACTCACCATGAAACTGACCAATATGTCCGCCGTCGTCACCGGCGGCGCTTCCGGCCTGGGCCTGGCCTGCGTGCGGCGCCTGGTGGAACGCGGCGTCGACGTGGTCATCGCCGACCTGTCGGAAGAGCGCGGCAACGCCGTGGTCGACGAGTTCGGCGGCAAGGTCCGCTTCGTCAAGGCCGACGTGACCGAGACCGAGCAGATGAACGCGGTCTACGACGCCGCCGAGGCCATCGCCCCGCTGCGCGCGCTGATCCATTGCGCCGGCCTGGGCGGCCCGGTGCGCGTGGTCGAGAAGGACGGCTCGCCGGGCTCGCTGGAGAAATACGAGTCGATCGTGCGCATCAACCTGATCGGCACCTTCAACGCGCTGCGCCTGGGCGCCGCGCGCATGGCGAAAAACGAGCTGGTCGACGGCGAACGCGGCGCCTGCGTGCTGACCGCGTCGGTGGCGGCCTATGAAGGCCAGATCGGCCAGATTCCCTATGCCTCGGCCAAGGCCGGCATCGTAGGCATGACGCTGGTGGCCGCACGCGACCTGGCGCAGCGCGCAATCCGCGTCTGCACCATCGCCCCGGGGCTTTTCGACACCCCGCTGCTGGCCAAGCTGCCCGAAAACGTGCGCGCCTCGCTCGGCGCCATGGTGCCGCACCCGGCGCGCCTGGGCGCTCCGGATGAATACGCCTCGACCGCGCTGCATATCCTCGAGAACCCGATGCTCAACGGCGAAACCATCCGCCTGGACGGCGCCATCCGCATGGCACCGCGCTGAACCGGCCGCCCAGACAGGAGAGAACTGATGAGCGATACCCTGCTGAAGGAAATCCGGGGCAACGTGATGGTGCTGACCATCAACCGCCCCGAGGCCCGCAATGCGATGGACTTCGAGACCGCCACGGCGATTGCCGCCGCGCTCGATGAACTCGATGCGCGCGACGACCTGAGCCTGGCGGTGCTGACCGGTGCCGGCGGCACCTTCTGCTCCGGCATGGACCTGAAGGGCTTCCTGGCCGGCAAGCGCCCGAGCATTCCGGGCCGCGGCTTCGGCGGCGTCACGGAACAGCCGCCGCGCAAGGTGCTGATTGCCGCGGTCGAGGGCTATGCGCTCGCCGGCGGCTTCGAGCTGGTGCTGGCGTGCGACCTGGTGGTGGCGTCGCGCGCGGCCAAGTTCGGCCTGCCCGAGGTCAAGCGCGGCCTGGCCGCCGCCGCCGGCGGCCTGAGCCGCCTGCCGCGCCGCGTGCCCTACCACGTGGCGTTGGAATACGCGCTCACCGGCGACATGCTGCCGGCCGAGCGCGCCTACGAGCTGGGCCTGGTCAACCGCCTGACCGATGCCGGCGGCGCGCTCGACGCCGCGCTTCAGCTGGCCGACGCGGTCGGCGCCAACGGGCCGCTGGCGATCGCCGCCAGCAAGCAGGTGGTGGCGCAGTCCGGCGACTGGACCCGCGAGGACATGTTCGTGAAGCAGAAGCCGCTGATCGACCCGGTCTTTACTTCCGCCGACGCGCGCGAGGGCGCCGCCGCCTTCGCCGAGAAGCGCAAGCCGGTGTGGACGGGCAAGTGACAACGCCCGCCCCGACCTGAGAACGGCCGGCCGCAAGCCGGCCGTTCTTGCCTTGCCAAGCAGCCCATAAACATACGTGGAGGAGACCCATGACACCCAAGCTGCCCGCATCGCTGTTCCCGTCGCTGACCCCTAGTAGTGCAGCACTGCTGCTGGCGACTGCCGCGGCGCTGCCCGGCATGGTCCCCGCGGCCGCGCATGCCGCCGCCTGGCCCGAGCGGCCCATCACCATCATCGTGCCGGGCGCGCCCGGCGGCACCACCGATATCCCGACGCGGCTGGTGGCGCAGAAGCTGTCGGCCATCCTCGGCCAGCCGGTGGTGGTCGACAACAAGCCTGGCAGCGGCGGCATCATCGGCACGCAGGCCTTCATGCGCGCGGCGCCGGACGGCTACACGCTGCTGGTCGGCAACACCGGCTCGCACGCCATCAACTACAGCGCCTACAAGCAGCTGTCGTACCAGCCGCAGGATTTCCTGCCACTGACCGACCTGATCTCGTTCGCCAACGTGCTGGTGGTCGGCGCGCAGGCGCCGGTGCGCAGCGTGGCCGAGCTGGTGGCGCAGCTCAAGCAGTCGCCGGGCAAGTATTCCTATGCCTCGGCCGGCATCGGCCAGACCACGCACCTGACCGCCGAACTGTTCCGGCTGCGCACCGGCACCGAGGTCATCCACGTGCCGTACAAAGGCTCGACGCCGGCCACCACCTCCGTGCTGGCGGGCGAAACCACCTTCATGTTCGACAACCTGACGCAGGCGCTGCCGCAGATCCGCGCCGGCAAGCTGCGCGCGCTGGCCGTGACCAGCGCCGAGCGCCTGCCCGCGCTGCCTGACGTGCCCACCATGGCGCAAGCCGGCGTGAAGGACTTCGTGGTGATGGGCTGGCTGGGCTTCTTCGCCCCGGCCAGGACCCCGCCGGCGGTGGCCGCGGCGCTGCAGGAGGCGCTGGGCAAGGCCCTGCGCGATCCCGAGGTGGCGGCGCGCTTGCGCGACATGGGCGGCGTTGCCGGCGGCGAGCCGCAGCCGAAGTTCGCCGCGCTGGTGCGCGGCGAGATCCAGCGCTGGGGCGAGACCATCCGCGCGTCGAAGGTCAGCCTGGACTGATCCCGCCGGGACCTTGCCGGGCCGCCTTCGCCAAAACGGAAGGCGGCCCGGCCCAAAGCCAAATTGACATGGCCGGGCGCGGCGGCATACCCTCGCCTTACCCTGCGGTATATTCAGTGCCCGCTTAAATAGCAGGCATTGCAGACATGGAAGGCGCCCCAGGGTCCACAACGATAACGATAGCCCCGCGACGAGACCCACCGTGTCCCTCTCCCCTACCCCTTCCCGCTATGCAGGCCTGCGCCCGGCGCTGCCGATCCTCCTTGGCGCTTCCGTGATGCTGAGCCTGGCCATGGGCCTGCGCCAGAGCCTGGGCATCTTCATGCCGCCGCTGACGCGCGACATCGGCATCTCGGTGTCGGATTTCACCGTCGCCATCGCCGTGCAGAACCTGGCCTGGGGCCTGTTGCAGCCGCTCGCCGGCGCCTGGGCCACGCGCATCGGCTTCCGGCCGCTGATGATGGCGGGCTCGCTGCTGTACGTGGTCGGGCTGGTGCTGCTGGCGACCGCGCACAGCCTGGTCGGCGTCACGCTGGGCGCGGGCGTGGCCATCGGCGCGTCGATGGCCTGTACCGGCAGCGCGCTGGCGATGGCGGTGGCAGCGCGGCCGGTGCCGGCGGCGCTGCGCAGCACGGTGCTGGGCCTG
>JABFVP010000300.1 GCA_013362725.1 Cupriavidus sp. | reverse complement strand
CGGAGTGGCATCCCAATGTGGGCGGGGCGGCGTCCGATGCGTTCTACCAGGAGTTCCGGGCGCGCTATCCGGAGCCGAAGGACGACTACGTCCACCTGCGCATGCAGATGATGGTCGAGATGCTGGCGCGCGCGATCACGCAGGCCGGCTCCACCGACGCGGTCAAGGTGGCGCGCGAGCTCGAGCATATGCGCTACGTCAACGGCTTCCACGAGGCCACGGTGCGGGCCGACGACCACCAGGTGCTGCAGCCGCTGTACGTGTCGGTGATGGAGCGCCAGGGCGGCGCCGTGCGCTTCGACAACGAAGGCTCGGGCTATGGCTTCCGCACCGTGCGCAAGCTCAAGGCCGCGCAGACCACGCTGCCTACCACCTGCCGGATGGAGCGTCCGTGAGCGGCAGGGCGCCGGGTACTCCTGCGCCGTCTTTTCGGCTATAATCCGCGGCTGTCGTTACCTGGCCCCGGTCCGGTGGCGGCAGCAGCCAGTCAAATACATGGCACGACGCATGCGGCGCATCCCGCGCTGTGGCGTTCGCAAGTGAAAGGAAATCATCATGGCAGTCGCCGATATCAACAAGTCCGAAGTCATCAAGCAGTTCGCCCGTGGCGCCAACGACACTGGCAGCCCCGAAGTGCAAGTGGCCCTGCTGACCACCCGCATCAACGAACTGACCCCGCACTTCAAGGCCAACATGAAGGACCACCACAGCCGCCGCGGCCTGCTGCGCATGGTGAGCCGCCGTCGCCGCCTGCTGGACTACCTCAAGTCCAACGATGCCGACCGTTACCGCGCCCTGATCGAAAAGCTGGGTCTGCGCAAGTAAGGTTGCGTCCGATGGCAGCGCGATTCCAGGGTTTGCACGGTTTCGCGTGAGGCCTCGATGCCTGCTTCAGCACTGCTGGGCAGGCATTTTGCATTTCTGGCGGGGCGATTCCGTGCCGCCAGGGTGCAGGGTGTAATGGAGTGATTTTCGCTTCACGCTGTCCGGCCATGTCGATGGCGCGGGCGCCGTTGCGGCAAGCCGCGCAACGGAGTAAGTTGTTCTTTTTATCCAACACCCGGATCGGGCAAGGAAACAGGGCTTTGTGTCATTCCAGCGCGGCATCGGCGATGCCGGTGCCGCGCTGGAATGGCATAGCACTTCCCTGCGACCGCGACCGGCAACCCGGCAGTTTGCCTGCGGCTGAGAACGCAGGCGTCGCCGGCCGCGCGCGTGTCATTGCGTAGATCGCGCGGTCAGCACGCAAGTCAAGGAATGCATATGTCCATGTTCAACAAGGTCGTCAAGGAATTCCAGTGGGGCCAGCACAAGGTCCGCATGGAAACCGGCGAAATCGCTCGCCAGGCCGGCGGCGCCGTGCTGGTCGATGTGGAAGACACCGTGGTGCTGGCGACCGTGGTCGCCGCCAAGAACCCGAAGCCGGGCCAGGACTTTTTCCCGCTGACGGTCGACTACATCGAGAAGACCTATGCTGCCGGCAAGATCCCCGGCGGCTTCTTCAAGCGTGAAGGCCGTCCGTCGGAAAACGAAACGCTGACCTCGCGCCTGATCGATCGTCCGCTGCGTCCGCTGTTCCCCGAAGGCTTCTACAACGAAGTGCAGGTGGTCGTGCACGTGGTGTCGCTGAACCCGGATGTGCCCGCCGACATCCCCGCGCTGATCGGCGCGTCGGCCGCGCTGGCCGTGTCGGGCATCCCGTTCAGCGGCCCGGTGGGCGCCGCGCGCGTGGGCTACAAGGACGGCCAGTACCTGCTGAACCCGACCCGCTCGCAGCTCGCCACCTCTGACCTGGACCTGATCGTCGCCGGTACCGAGCGCGCCGTGCTGATGGTGGAGTCGGAAGCCAACCAGCTGTCGGAAGACGTGATGCTGGGCGCCGTGGTCTATGGCCACGAGCAGATGCAGACCGCCATCAACGCCATCCATGACCTGGTGCGCGAAGGCGGCAAGCCCGAGTGGGACTGGGCCCCGGCCGCCAAGAACGAGCCGCTGATCGCCAAGGTCACCGAAGTCGCGCTGCCGCTGCTGCAGGAAGCCTACCAGCTGCGCCAGAAGTCGGCACGCAGCCAGAAGCTGAAGGAAGTGTCGGCCAACGTCGCCGCCGCGCTGGCCGAAGCCGGCGTCGAAGCCGACAAGGTCGAGGTCGGCAACATCATGTTCGACCTGGAAGCGAAGATCGTGCGCGGCCAGATCCTGAACGGCGAGCCGCGCATCGACGGCCGCGACACCCGCACCGTGCGCCCGATCGAGATCCGTTCGTCGGTGCTGCCGCGCGCGCACGGCTCGGCGCTGTTCACCCGCGGCGAGACCCAGGCGCTGGTGGTGGCCACGCTGGGCACCAAGAGCGACGAGCAGATCATCGACGCACTGGCCGGCGAGTACCGCGACCGCTTCATGCTCCACTACAACATGCCCCCGTTCGCCACCGGTGAAACCGGCCGCGTGGGCAGCCCCAAGCGCCGCGAAATCGGCCACGGCCGCCTGGCCAAGCGCGCACTGATCCCGGTGCTGCCGAAGGACGATGAATTCGCGTACACCATCCGCCTGGTGTCGGAAATCACCGAGTCCAACGGCTCGTCGTCGATGGCTTCGGTGTGCGGCGGCTGCCTGGCGCTGATGGACGCTGGCGTTCCGGTCAAGGCGCACGTGGCCGGCGTGGCCATGGGCCTGATCCTGGAAGGCAACAAGTTCGCGGTGCTGACCGACATCCTGGGCGATGAAGATCACCTGGGCGACATGGACTTCAAGGTGGCGGGTACCGACAACGGCATCACCGCGCTGCAGATGGACATCAAGGTCCAGGGCATCACCAAGGAGATCATGCAGGTCGCGCTGGCGCAGGCCAAGGAAGGCCGCCTGCATATCCTGTCGAACATGCAGGAAGCGATGGGCCACGCCCGCACCGAGCTGTCGGCGCACGCCCCGCGCATGATCACCATGAAGATCCATCCGGACAAGATCCGCGAAGTGATCGGCAAGGGCGGCTCGACCATCCAGGCGCTGACCAAGGAAACCGGCACCACCATCGACATCCAGGAAGACGGCACCATCACCATCGCCTCGACCTCGACCGAAGGCATGGCCGAAGCCAAGCGCCGCATCGAAGGCATCACCGCGGAAGCCGAAGTGGGCAAGATCTACGCCGGTACCGTGCTGAAGCTGCTGGACTTCGGCGCCATCGTCAACATCCTGCCGGGCAAGGACGGTCTGCTGCACATCTCGGAAATCGTCAACGAGCGTGTCAAGGACATCAAGGACTGGCTGAAGGAAGGCCAGCAGGTCCGCGTCAAGCTGATCCAGGCCGACGAGAAGGGCCGCCTGCGCCTGTCGCTGAAGGCCGCGCTGGCGGAAGAGGGCGGCAGCATCAGCCCGATCAACGCCGGCGAAAGCGCCGCGCCGGCAGCGCCGGCCGGTGGCTCGGAACAGCAGTAATACCGCAGGCAGTCTTGCCCGCCGGCGCCTCCGGGACGGAGGCGCCACCAGCTGATCCGCGAGGGGTTCCTCGCCGACCTCGTGCTCGTCGACGGGGATCCGCTGGCGGACATCGCCCTCCTCCAGGACCGCCACCG
>JABFVP010000587.1 GCA_013362725.1 Cupriavidus sp. | reverse complement strand
CGCCAGCGCCGTGCGCGCGAGACCGAACAGGCCTTGCTCGGCGCGGGCCGCGAACTGCTGGCGACGCGCGACTTCGCCGCGGTCTCGGTGGCGCAGATCGCAGCCTCGTGCCAGGTATCGGTGGGTGCCTTCTATGGGCGCTTCCGCGACAAGATGGCCTATTTCGAGGCGCTGCGAGCGCTGGTGATGGAAGAGACCTCGACGTCGATCGACCGCTACCTGGCGCAGGAACGCTGGGAAGATGTCACCACACCGGTACTGCTGGAAAAGACCGCCAGGTTCATGGTGCTCGGCACGCTGGCCAACCGTGGCGTGATGCGCGCGTCGCTGCGCCATGCCTCCACGCGCCCCGAGGAATGGCTGCCCCACCGCCAGAACGGTGAAGCCATCGTCGAGCGCATGGTGCAGCTGCTGGTGCCGCGCCTGCCGCTGCCCGCCGACACCGCCGAACTGCGCGTGCGTTTTGCCATGCAGGCAGTCTTCAGCGTGCTGGTGAATGCCGGGCTCAACGATTCCGGCCCGCTGCACCTCGACGACGAGCGGCTGATCACCGAGCTGAGCCGCCTGATGGCTGGCTATCTCGACGTCAAGCCGGCCGGGACCGCCTGAGCCTGTCCGGGTAATGCAGCCCGGCCATGGCTGCCATGAATTGCGCGGCGCTTGCTTGGCGGCGGCGCCGGCGCTCCCTAGAATGTGCCCACGCCCGGCCCCGCGCCGAGGCAGCCCTATCCGCCTCACTGCTTATCGGGACCGCTCATGGCCACGCTTTTCCTCGTCCGCCACGGACAAGCCTCGTTTGGCGCCGCCAACTACGACTGCCTGTCGCCCACCGGCCGGCAGCAGGCGCGCTGGCTTGGCGAATATTTCGCTGAGCGCGGCGTCAGCTTCAGCCGGGTGGTGGCCGGCACGCTGGTGCGCCAGCAGGACACCGCCACGGAAATCCTGGCCGGCATGGGGCAGCCGCAGGCCGCGGTGATCTCGCATCCCGGCCTGAACGAATACGACGGCGAGGCACTGTACCGCTGCCACACCGGCGGCGCCGACCACCGCGCGCACCAGAACTCCGACTACAACGACTACTGGCGCACCTTCCGCGCGGCCTACGCGGCCTGGACGCAGGACGGGCTGGCGGAAATGCCCGAGAGCTGGACCGACTTCGGCGCGCGCATTGCCGGCGCGCTGGCGCAGGCCAGCGAGGGCACCACGCGCGAGGACGCCATCCTGGTGGTCAGCTCGGGCGGCGCCATCGGCCGCGCCACCGCCGACCTGCTCGGCGCGCCGGCGCAGGCCGCGATCGAGATGAACCTGCAGTTCCGCAATACCGCGTTCTGCGAGATCATCGTCGGCCGCGGCGTGCAGCGGCTGCTGAGCTTCAACAACGTGCCCCACCTGGAGCGTGCCGACCGGCGCAGCGCCGTGACCTTCGCCTGACGCGCATTACGGGCCCGGCGTTCTTCGCCACCAAATGACAATGGCCGCGATTTCGCGGCCATTCCTTTTTCTACTCCGGCTGCTGGCGCGGGCACTTTGACATGCCCGCGCCGCCGGTCCTTCTCCCTTTACTGCTCTTTGTCGTGCGCGGTGTCGCCGTGTCTCTGCTTTACAGGCGCTCGACGATGGTCACATTGGCCAGTCCACCGCCTTCGCACATGGTCTGCAGGCCATAGCGCTTGCCATGCGTATGCAACGCATGCACCAGCGTGGTCATCAGCTTGGCGCCGGAGCCGCCGAGCGGATGGCCCAGCGCGATTGCACCGCCATGCACGTTCAGGCGTTCCGGATCGGCGCCGGTGGCCTTGAGCCAGGCCAGCGGCACCGGCGCAAAGGCTTCGTTGACTTCGAACAGGTCGATATCGCCGATGCGCAGGCCGGCGCGCTTGAGCGCGACTTCGGTGGCCGGCAGCGGCGCTTCCAGCATCACCACCGGGTCATGGCCGATCACGGTCATGCTGTGCACGCGCGCCAGCGGCTTGACGCCCAGCTTCTTCAGGCCGGCCTCGTTGACCACCATCAGGCCCGCCGCGCCATCGCAGATCTGGCTGGCGCTGGCGGCGGTGACCCGGCCGCCTTCGGCGATCAGCTTGACGCTGCCAAAGCTCTCCAGCGTGGCGTCGTAGCGGATGCCTTCGTCGGTGGTGTGCATCTCGCCGTTGGCGCCATCGGCGGTGCGCACTTCCACCGGCAGGATCTCGGCGCTGAAGCGGCCGGCCTTGGTAGCAGCGATGGCGCGCTCGTGGCTTTGCAGCGCGTAGGCGTCGAGCTGTTCGCGCGACAGCTCGTACTTGCGCGCGATCATCTCGGCGCCGGTGAACTGGCTGAATTGCACGCCGGGGTAGCGCGCCTCGACGCCAGGGCTCTTGGGCACGCCGAAGCCGTTCTTGGCCGGCAGCTGCGAGGACAGGCCCATCGGCACGCGCGTCATGCTTTCGACGCCGGCGGCGATGACGATGTCCATCGCGCCCGACATCACCGCCTGCGCGGCAAAGTGCAGCGCCTGCTGCGACGAGCCGCACTGGCGGTCGACCGAGGTGCCCGGCACGCTTTCCGGCAGGCGCGAGGCCAGGATGGCATTGCGCGCGACGTTGCCGGCCTGCTCGCCCACTTGGCTCACGCAGCCCATGATGACGTCTTCGACCAGCGCCGGGTCGGCGCCCGTGCGCTCCACCAGTGCGTCGAGCACCTGCGCAGCCAGGTCGGCCGGATGCCAGCCTGACAGCTTGCCGCCCTTGCGGCCGCCGGCGGTACGGACCGCCGCGACGATGTATGCCTCTGCCATGTGATCTCCTTGGTTCGGTGCAGGCCGCCGGGGCAGCCCTTGTGTTGTGCGGCATGCCGGCGCGGGTGCCGGCAGCATCGATGGCTATTGTTGCGCCGCGGGTGGCGGCCAGCGTCGTCGGAAGCGACGAAGTTGCCGCAGCACTCAGGCGCGCGGCGCCAGCACCGCGAAGATCGCCGTGGCGCGCAGCAGGCAGCGTTCGCCGTTGACCAAGCGGCAGGTGCCGTAGCGCAGCCGCGAGCCGAGCTTGTCGAATTCCACGCGGGCTTCGACCCAGTCGCCAGGGCGTGCCGAATCGAGATAGTCGAGGCTCAGGTTGACCGTGACCGCGCTTTTGGCGCGGCCGGTTTCGAGCGACATCATCATGCCGATGGCGGTATCGGCCAGCGTCGCCAGCATGCCGCCGTGCGGGATACCCAGGTTGTTCAGGTGGCTCTCGTCGATGCGCACCGCCAGCGTGCGGCGTTCGGCGTGCAGGTAGAGCTGACCGAAGCCCGCCATGTAGCCGCTCATCCGGCGCAGCGGGACAAAGCCTTCGGGCACGTCGGCACCGGCTTCGGCCGGTGCGGCGATGGCGCGGGTCAGCGCCGCCTCGATTTCCGCCTCGGCCATGGCGTCAGGCAAAGTAGCGCGAGGCCACGCTGAGGTGTTCGCGGCAGTCGGCCACCATGCGCGCGATCAGTTCTTCGCAGCTCGGCACGTCGTCGATCAGGCCCACGCACTGGCCGGCGCTGATGATGCCGCCATCGGTCTCGCCCGCCTTGAGCGCGACCTTGCCACGCACGCCGGCGACCAGGTGCTTG
>JABFVP010000449.1 GCA_013362725.1 Cupriavidus sp. | reverse complement strand
CCCAGATCGAAACCTGGGAGGGCAACCGCCTGTCCGGGCGCGCCGCGGTGGCCGTGGGCGACAAGGCCGGCTCGCCGATCTACGGCGTGGTCCATTTCTCGGCCACCGGCGATATCGACAAGCCCTCCGGGCTGGTGCAGCTGAGCCGGATCACGGTCGACAGCGTGGAGGTGCCGACCCGCCCAGACGCCGCCGACCGCGTGCGCCAGGCGCTGGTGTCGCGTCTGCCGGCCAACGGGCTGACGGTGCCGCTGGATCAGCTGCAGGCCAGCTACGCGGTGTCGCAGCAAATCGCGAAAGCTGGCCGCGTCGCGGTGCGCAATGACGCGCCGCAGATCTTCTTCGCGACCACACCGACGCTGCTGGTGCTGGTCGATGGCGAGCCTGCCTGGCGCACCGTGCCCGCAACGTCGTACGAGCGCGCACTGAACAGCCGCGCGCTGCTGCTGCGCGCGTCCGGCGGCGAGCTGTGGCTGAAGGCGGCGGGCTACTGGTATCGCTCCGAATCGGCCGGCGGCGCGTGGGAGGTGATGACCACGGTGCCCAAGGCGCTGGAGAGCGCGGCCGCCAAGGCGGCCGCCGGCATGAAGCCCGATGCGATGCTGCCCGCCGACGGCAAGCGCCCGGCCCGCGCGCCGGCCATCCTGTTTGCCACGCAGCCGACCGAGCTGGTGGTGACCAGCGGCGCGCCGCAGATGGCGCCGGTCAGCGGGGTCGGCCTGCTGACCATGGCCAACGCCGACCACGCGGTCTTTGTCGATCCGGCCGCCAACCAGTATTACGTGCTGGTCTCGGGGCGCTGGTTCCGCGCGCCGATGCTGACCGGGCCGTGGCAATACGTGCCCGGCAGCCAGCTGCCGGCTGACTTTGCCCGCATCCCGCCCACCGATCCCAAGGCCAATGTGCTGGTCTCCGTGCCGGGCACGCCGCAGGCGCGCGAGGCCGAGATCGCCGCCACCATCCCGCAGACCGCCACGGTGTCGCGCAGCAAGGCCGGCCTGACGGTGGCGTATGACGGCGCGCCGCGCTTCGTGCCGATCACCGGCACCTCGCTCAGCTACGCGGTCAATACCGGCACGCCGGTGATCGAGGTCGACGGCAGCCATTATTACGCGGTGGCCAACGGCGTCTGGTTCGCCGCGCCGGCGCCCGCCGGCCCATGGCAGGTGGCCACCGAGGTGCCGTCGGCGATCTATACCATCCCGCCGACCTCGCCGGTGTACTACGTCACCTACGTGCGCATCTATGCCGTCACGCCGCAGACCGTGGTGGTGGGCTACACCCCCGGCTACATGGGAGTGGTAGTAAGCGCCGACGGCACCGTGGTCTATGGCACGGGCTATGTCTATCCGCCCTACGTGGGCGCGGTCTACTACGGTTATCCGGTGACCTATGGCTACGGCGCGGGCTTCGGCATCGGCCTGGCCGAGGGCTTTGCCTTCGGCTTTGCCGCGGGCGCGTTCTGGGGCGCGGCGTCGCCGTACTGGGGGCCGTACTGGTGGGGCGGCCCGTACAACTGGAACTACGTCAACGTGAACCAGGCCAACTTCTACGGCCGCTGGGGCCAGGGCACGGTCACCCACGCGCAGGGCTGGAACGCGTGGACCGGCACCGAATGGCGCGGTACCGCGGGCGCCGGCTACAACCCGGCCACCGGCGCGCGCTACGCGGGCAGCCGCGGCGCCGCGTTCAATCCCTATTCCGGCAACTATGCGGCCGGCCGCCAGGGCGCCTTCGCCAACCCGTCGACCGGGCGCGAAGGCGCGGCGCGCGGCGGCGTGGCTGGCAACACCTATACCGGCGACTATGCGGCAGGGCGGCAGGCGGCTGGCTACAACGCACAGACCGGCCGCGTCGGTGCCGCCGAGGCCGGCATCGCCGGCAATACGCAGACGGGGCAGCACAGCGCCGGCAGCCGCGGCTTTGTCGCCAACCCGGGCAAGGACAACGCAGTGGTCTGGAACAACGGCAACGTCTATGCCGGGCACGACGGCTCGATCTACCAGCACACCGACAGCGGCTGGCAGAAACACACCCCCGACGGCTGGGAGCCGGTGCAGCCGGGCAACGACGCCACCGCCAGGCTGGAGCAGCAGCGCCAGGCGCGCGAGCTCGGACAGCAGCGCCTGCAGGGCATGGCGCACGCGTGGCAGGGGCGCGGCTTCGGCGGGGGCGGAGCGGGATTCGGCGGCCGCGCCGGGGGCTTCCGCGGCGGCGGCTTCCATGGCGGTTTCCGTCGCTGAAACCAGCACGGCAGCGCGCTGACCGGCGCTTTCGAAAGCAGTAAAGACGTCGACAAAAGAATTGAATTGGCGCGCGGCGGGGCCGGGCCTTACCCTGCCCAAGAGAAGGGAGCGCGACCGGCGGACCGGTGCGGCGGAACACGGCCGACCACGGCGTCCGCCCGCAGCCATTGCATGCATCACCATGGCGGGAGAGGGATCCGTGAAGACTGCATTCCATTGGCGCGGCGCGCTCGGGCTGGCTTGCGCCATGACGCTGGCCGCCTGCGGCAATGACAAACCGGCGGCGCAGGCGCCGCCCGCGGCCGAAGTCAGCGTGATGACCGTGGCGCTGCGCGACGTGCCCATCGTCTACGACTTTGTCGGCCAGACCCAGAGCTCGCAGCAGGTCGAGATCCGCGCGCGGGTCAATGGCTTCCTTGACCAGCGCGTCTATATCGAGGGCGCCGTGGTCAAGGCCGGACAGACCATGTTCCTGATGGATCCGAAGCCGTTTGCCGCGGCGCTGGACGCGGCCAACGCCGAGCTGGCGCAGCAGATGGCGCGGCTCAAGACCGCCAATGCCGACCTGGCGCGGGTACGCCCGCTGGCCGAGCGCAACGCGCTGAGCCAGCGCGACCTCGACGACGCGACCGGCAAGCAGCAGTCCGCCGCGGCCGCGGTCGAGGCGGCCCGCGCCAACGTTACCAACGCCAGACTCAACCTGGGCTACACCACCATCAAGTCGCCGGTCACCGGCGTGTCCAGCTTTGCCAAGAAGCAGGCGGGCAGCTATATCGATCCGTCCAACAGCCTGCTGACCTACGTCGCCAAGCTCGATCCGATGTGGGTCAACTTCAGCCTGTCCGAGAACGAGGTGCTGTCCGCGCGCACCGGGCAGGAGTCCGGCGCGCTCAGGTTCCCCGCGCAGGGCGCTTTCGACGTGGTGATCGTGCTGGCCGACGGCAGTCAGTTCCCGCATCACGGCAAGATCACCTTTGCCGATGCCGCCTTCAACGCGGAAACCGGCACCTACATGATCCGCGCCGAGGTCGCGAATCCCGACGGCACGCTGCGCCCCGGCCAGTTCGTGCGCGTGAAGCTGCACGGCGCCGAGCGCACCAAGGCCATCGCGGTGCCGCAGGAAGCCATCATCCAGGGCCCGCGCGGCCAGCAGGTGTGGGTGGTCGGCCCCGACAACAAGGCCCAGCAGCGCGTGGTTGAGGCGGGCCAGTGGAGCGGCGACAACTGGATCGTCAGCACCGGCCTGAAGGCTGGTGAGCGCGTGGTGGTCAGCGGCATGTTGCGGCTCGCGCCCGGGGCCCCGGTGCGGCCGGTGGAAGCCAGCGCGGCGCGGCC
>JABFVP010000405.1 GCA_013362725.1 Cupriavidus sp. | reverse complement strand
CAGGTCGCGCCCGATGCCGCCATGCGAGCCCTGAGCCAATCGAGTTGCGTCGTGCCCAGCAGCTGGCGTGTCGCCCCCTCGGCCAGCCCGCTGAGGTACTGGTCGAGCGTGACCTGCTGGTCGCGCCCGATGAGGCGCGTGTCGAGCATGTGCAGCGAGGCGAGGTTGCCGAAATCGAAGGAGCGATAGATCTTCAGCGGGTCGGCCGGGTCGGGCAGCCGCGTCGGCAGCCACTCGTGATAGGCCCTGACCGCGGCGGCACGCCGTGCGATGAAGCTGCCTTCGGCGCCTTCGTCGTGATTCGCCGCGCCGCCGGACCATGCGTTGTCGGCCAGGTCGTGGTCGTCCCACACGGCGATCACCGGCACCTTTGCGTGCATGGCGCGCAGGTCGGGGTCGGTGCGGTACTGCGCATGGCGCCGCCGGTAGTCTTCCAGCGTCAGGATCTCGTGCGGAGGCTGCGATTCGCGGTCGATGGCAAAGGCCAGTTGCGAGGCGTAGCCGACCAGCCCATATTCGTAGATGTAGTCGCCCAGGTGCAGCGCAACATCGATGTCGTCGCGCTTGGCCACTTCTGCGTAGACGTTGAAGTAGCCCGAGGGGAAGTTGGAGCACGACAAGGCCGCCAGGCGCAGCTGCGCGACCTGGCCCACCGGCAAGGTTTTCGTGCGGCCGGTGGGGGAGGGCTGGACGCCCAGCAGGAATCGGTAGAAGTAGATGCTCGCGGGCATCAGGCCGGTGACGTCGACCTTGATGGTGTAGTCCTGCTCGGGGCCGGTCGCGGCATCGCCGCGCGCGACGATGGCCCCGAAGTTCGCATCGCTGGCCACCTCCCACTTGAGGTTCAACGTGCCCGGGCTCGATACGGTGACCCGTGTCCAGACGATGACGCGATCCGCCAGCGGGTCGCCGCTTGCGACGCCATGCCGGAAAGCCTCGGAGCCAACGGGTGGCGAGCCGCCGCCGTCATCGTTTCCGCCGCCGCCGCCACACCCCGTGGTGCTGACGCCGGTGCCCACGAACATCGCATAGAGAATCGCGTCCCGCAGGAAGCCGCGGCGCGATGGGCCGGCTTGCGCGTCGCCTGACTCGGCGCGGGTGTCTGGAAGATTGGCCATAGTGCGTCTCCTTTGCACCGCGCCCGGCAACCGCGTCTGGCTTTGCTTTTGTCGTGTCGGATGCTGAGACCATTAAATGGGCAGCGGGGACGACACCGCTGTAGGCAGTGGCTTCGACCGCGCGTCGGCGGCAACCCCTGGCCTGCGTGCATGCGTGCACGACGTTGTTGCTGCAAGAAATACCGTCCACCCCTTCTCGCCTCGTCGATGCGCGGAACAAGCCATGAATGAAGGCAGTGACGGCACGTGGATTGCCCCTGACTCACAGCGCAGGAAGACCATCGCATTGCCGCGCTGCAACCAAGACCAGGAGGCCCCATGCCCACAGACATCTACACGTCGTCCAGCGACCGCCCCGGCGCACCGGACCCTTGGCCCGATGGCCGCCCACACGGCAGCGCCGCCGACGATTCGGTTGTCCAGCAGGTCAAGGCAGACGCGGGCAAGCTGCTGGACGACGCAAAGGACAGCGCGCAGTCGCAGCTCAACCAGAAGAAGGACGTTGCAGCCGACGAGCTGCACAACGTTGCGGGCGCACTGCGCGATGCCGCAAAGCGCGGCGACGACCCGCTGCTCGGGCTGACCGGCTCGGCGGCAGACGGGCTGGACCGCCTTTCGAGCGCGCTTCGCAACAAGGACGTCGGCGTGATGATGCGAGACATGGAGTCGTTCGCGCGTGCGCAGCCGGTCGCCTTCTTCGGCCTTGCCCTGGCGGCCGGCTTCCTCGCGGTGCGGTTCATGAAGGCCAGCCAAACCTGAAGGAGAACCATCATGAACCAGACGTTTGCAGGCACCGCCTCGGCAATGGCGGACGAGCGCGCCGCGGCATCCAGCCGGGATGAGCGCTATGCACGCACCGACGAGGCCGGATCGATCAGCGGCCTTTTCAGCGACCTGTGGCGCAACACCACGGCACTGGTGCAGGAGGAAGTGGAACTGGCCAAGGCCGAGATGTCCGAGAAGGCCACGCGCCTGGCAGTCAGTTTGGGCGCCGTCGCCATCGGTGGCGCCGTCCTGTTCGCCGGGTTCATCGTGCTGCTGCTGGCGGCGGTGAATGCGCTGGGGCCGCTGCTGCCGCCCGATATCGCCGGCTGGCTCGCGCCATCGATCGTCGGGCTGGTGGTGATCATCATCGGATTCGTCATGGTGTCCGGCGGCATCAAGGCGCTGGACATGAAGCAGCTCGCGCCGCGCCGGACCATGGATTCGCTGCGGCGCGACACCAGCATGGTCAAGGAGCACGTATGAACCGCGAAGACCGCAGCTCGGAACAGATCCAGTCCGACATCGAACGCACCCGGCGCGAGCTGGACCGCACCTTGACCCTGCTCGAACGCCGGCTGGAGCCACGGCGCCTGGTGGACCAGGGCGTCGACTACCTGCGCGACAACGGCGCGCGCGAATACCTGTCCAACCTCGGCCGGTCGGCCAGGGAGCAGCCGCTGCCGCTGGCCTTGGTGGGGGTAGGGCTCGCCTGGATGATGATGACCAATGGCCGTGCCGGCACCGGAACGTACGCCGACAGGCTATCGCCGGACGAGTCCGCCGGCGCTGCGGCTTCCCGTGCGGGAGAAGGCATGGAGGCGCTGCGAAGCCGGGCCGGCGAGCTTGGCAATGCCGTGACCAGCGCCGTCGAGCAGACACGCAATGCGGCCCAGCGCACCACGCAAAGTCTTTCGGAAGCAGCCGATGCAGCCCGGGCGCGCGCGGCTCGGGTCGGCGAGGCGACGCGCCATGCCGGGCAGAGGCTGCACAGCGGGTACGACCATTTGGTCAACGAGCAGCCGCTGGCGCTGGGTGCGATCGGACTTGCGCTGGGGGCTGTGCTGGCCGCGGCGGCGCCCCGCACACGCCAGGAGGACGAATGGTTGGGCGGCTCGAGCGACAGGCTGATGGATGACGCCAGGCGCGCGGCCAAGGCAAAGGTCGACGAGGTGCAGGACGCCATCCGCGAAAGGCGGGCCGATGGCGATGCCGAGGCGGCCGAGCCGCGGCCGCTCGACGAGCGCGGCAGCTTCGCAGCGGAGGGGCAGATGCAGCGACAGGCGGCGCGGCAGGACGAGGCGGGCGCAGCGGACAAGCCGCCGTTCTAGCAGCGCCCCTGGCGATCGAACACCGGCATTACTGCCGCGCTACGAATGGCGGCGTCGCTTTGCGGTGAAGGTCTGGCGAGAGACGATGCACTCGCAGTTCACGGGCTTTCGCAGTTCGTGCGACGCCCCGCCTGCGACAAACAGCAAGGCGAACCAAATGCTTTTCATGACCGTCGGCATCGTTTGAGTGCTGCCGGGCGCGCAGCATCGAGTGGAGGTGATGCATGATGGCCAGAAGTGCGGCCCGGCCGGGCGACTTGTGTAGCCCAGCGTATCCCCGCCGGCCTCGGACACACCATCTTTCATCCCGAGCCGGCCGCTCCTCCAGCCGTCCGGCGACGGGTACCAATGGGCTTTGCGGCTTCTTGAACGCGACCGCTAC
>JABFVP010000356.1 GCA_013362725.1 Cupriavidus sp. | reverse complement strand
GCGACCTGCTTGAGCCGGGCGCCACCGTGACGCCGTTCGCCACCCCGCGCCGCCTGGCGGCGCTGGTCAGCGGCGTGCGCCGCAACGCGCCGGACCGCGAGCAGCGCGAGAAGGTCCTGCCGCTGTCGGTGGCGCTTGGCGCCAACGGCGAGCCGACCGCCCCGCTGGCCAAGAAGCTGGCCGCGCTGGCCAAGGCGGTCGGCGTCGCCGAGATCGACTGGCAGTCGCTGGAGCGCGCCTCCGACGGCAAGGCCGAGGCCTTCTTCTACCGCTATACCGCGCGCGGCGCCGAGCTGGCCGCCGGGCTGCAGGCCACGCTGGAAGACACCGTGGCCAGGCTGCCGATCCCCAAGGTCATGAGCTACCAGCGCCCGGACGGCAGCACGGTGCATTTCGTGCGCCCGGCGCACAGCCTGATCGCGCTGTTCGGCGCCGAGATCCTGCCGGTAACGCTGCTGGGACTTCAGGCCAGCAACCTGACCCAGGGCCACCGCTTCCTGTCGCACGGGGCGATCGAGATCCGCCATGCCAACGACTATGCGCAGCAACTCGAGTCGGCCGGCCGCGTGGTCGCCAGCTATGCCGAGCGCCGCGAGCGCATGCGCAGCGCGCTGCTGCAGGAGGCCGGCGCCGACCAGGTGATCATGCCGGAGGCGCTGCTCGATGAAGTCAACTCGCTGGTGGAATGGCCGGTGGTGTACGCCTGCCATTTCGAGGAAGTCTTCCTGGCGGTGCCGCAGGAATGCCTGATCCTGACCATGCAGACCAACCAGAAGTACTTTGCGCTGACCGATGCCGACGGCCACCTGCGCAACCGCTTCCTGATCGTGTCGAACCTGGCCACCGAGACGCCGCAATCGATCATCAGCGGCAACGAGCGCGTGGTGCGCCCGCGCCTGGCCGACGCCAAGTTCTTCTTCGACCAGGACCGCAAGAAGACGCTGGCCTCGCGCGTGCCGCAGCTGGCCAGCGTGGTCTATCACAACAAGATCGGCACGCAGCTGGACCGCGTGCAGCGCCTGCAGCAGATCGCCGGCCATATCGCCGATGCGCTCAACGCTGTCGGCGTGGCCACCGACAAGGCCGCGGCGATGCGCGGCGCGGAACTGGCCAAGGCCGACCTGCTGACCGACATGGTAGGCGAGTTCCCCGAGCTGCAAGGCACCATGGGCACCTACTACGCGCGCCACGACGACGAAGCCGAGGACGTGGCGCTGGCCTGCTCCGAGCACTACCGCCCGCGCTTTGCCGGCGATGCGCTGCCGGCGGGCGCGGTCAGCACCGCGGTGGCGCTGGCCGACAAGCTCGAGACCCTGGTCGGGATCTGGGGCATCGGCCTGCAGCCCACCGGCGAGAAGGACCCGTTCGCGCTGCGCCGCCACGCGCTGGGCGTGCTGCGCATGCTGATCGAAAAGCCGCTGGCGCTTTCGCTGGCGTCGCTGCTGGCGCTGACGCAGCAGGCCTTCGCCGGCATCGCCGCGGTCAAGCCGGCGCCCGAGGCCATTCTCGACTTCCTGTACGACCGCGTGCGCGGCTACCTGAAGGACAAGGGCTACACCACCAATGAAGTCGAGGCCGTGGTGAGCCTGCGCCCGGACCAGCTGCATGACATCCTGGGCCGCATGGAAGCGGTGCGCACCTTCGCCGCGCTGCCCGAGGCCGAGGCCCTGGCCGCCGCCAACAAGCGCATCACCAATATCCTGCGCAAGAACACGGAGCCGGTCGGTGCGGTCAATCCGGCGCTGTTCCAGGAAGGCGCCGAAGGCGCGCTGCACGCTGCCATCGAGCGCGTGCGCCCGGCCGTCGAGGCCGCCTTCGCCAGCGGCGACTTCACCGCCGCGCTGCGCGACCTGGCCCAGCTGCGCGACGCCGTCGACCAGTTCTTCAACGACGTGATGGTGATGGCCGAGGACGCGCAGCTGCGCGCCAACCGGCTGGCGCTGCTGGCCTCGCTGCACGCGCTGGCCAACCGCGTCGCCGACATCTCCAAGCTGGCCGCCTGAGCGGCGCCCGCAGCAGAGCCCAAGCAACCGCCGGAACCGCACATGCCGCAGACGCCGCCCAAGTTCGTCATCCTCGACCGCGACGGGGTGATCAACCTCGACAGCGAACAGTTCGTCAAGTCGCCCGATGAATGGGTGCCGATCGACGGCAGCCTGGAAGCCATCGCCGCGCTCAACCAGGCGGGCTACCGCGTGGTCATCGCCAGCAACCAGTCCGGCATCGGCCGCGGCCTGTTCGAGATGAGCGCGCTCAACGCCATGCACGAGAAGATGCATACGGCGCTGGCGCGGCTGGGCGGCCGGGTCGAGGCGGTGTTCTTCTGCCCCCATACCGCCGCGGACGGCTGCGAATGCCGCAAGCCGCGCCCGGGCATGCTGGAACAGATCAGCGAGCGCTTCGGCATCGAGCTGCGCGGCGTGCCGATCGTCGGCGATTCGCTGCGCGATCTCGAAGCCGGCGTCGCGGTCGGCTGCGCGCCGCATCTTGTGCGCAGCGGCAAGGGCCTGAAGACGCTCGACCAGGGCGGGCTGCCGCCCGGCACGCAGGTGCACGACGACCTGCGCGCCTTTGCCCGCTGGCTGACCGGCAACGACGGCGGCCAGCGGCAGCCGGCCCAGAGCGGCCACAGCGGGCATGCCGCAGCCGGCTGACCGAGCCTGCGGCCGACCGTCCGCACCCATTTTCTCTTTGCGCCCCCCGCATGACGTTCCTTCGTTCCCTGTTGTTCGCGCTGTACCTGCTGGTGCTGACGCCGCCCTACGCCTGCGCCTGCTTCCTGGTGTTCCCGTTCATGAATGCCGACCAGCGCTTCCGCTTCGTGCGCGGCTGGCCGCGGCTGGTGATCGGCGCCGCCCGCGTCATCTGCGGCATCCAGTACCGCATCGAGGGCCATGAGCACATGGACGCCATGCTCGACAAGCCGGTGGTGCTGCTGTCCAAGCACCAGTCGGCCTGGGAAACCGTGGCCTACGTCGCGCTGATGCCCAAGCCGCTGTGCTTCGTGTTCAAGCGCGAGCTGCTGCTGGTGCCGTTCTTCGGCTGGGCGCTGGGCATGCTGAAGATGGTCCATATCAACCGCAAGGAAGGCACGCGCGCGTTCGCCTCGGCCGCGCGCCAGGGCCGCGAGCGGCTGGCCGAAGGCGCGTGGATCATCATGTTCCCGGAAGGCACGCGCACCCCGTCGGGCCTGGTAAAGACGCGCTACAAGAGCGGCGGCGCGCGCCTGGCGGTGGAAACCGGCGCATGGGTGCTGCCGATGGCGGTCAATTCGGGCCGGGTCTGGCCGCGCAATTCCTTCCTGAAATATCCCGGCATGGTGACGATCTCGGTCGGGCCGCCGATCGCCTCGGCCAACAAGACGGCCGACCAGCTCAACCAGGAAGTGGCCGACTGGATCGAACGCGACATGCGCCGCATCGACCCGGAAAGCTACCAGGCTGCGCAACGCAGCGAGTCGGCCGCATGAAGCTGCTGCGACCCGCCGCGGACGCCGACGGCGCGCAGCTGGAGCTGCCGCTGGCGGAACCTGCCCACGCGCCCCAGCCGGCGGCGCCACTGGCACCGGAGCCGCAGCATCTGCAGCAGACCCCGGCGTGGCCGGTGCCGCAGCCCAATGCGCGCCTGCTGCGGATCGGCGAGCTGCCGCTGCACTACACCCTCAAGCGCTCCGCGCGCCGCACCATCGGCTTCACCATCGACGACCGCGGCCTGTCGATCACCGCGCCGCGCTGGGTCACGCTGGCCGATATCGAGGCGGCGATCCTGGAAAAGCAGCGCTGGATCTTCAACAAGCTGGGCGAGTGGCGCCACCGCGAAGCGCGCCGCGTGCTGCCGACGGTCCAGTGGCGCGACGGCGCCGCACTGCCCTTCCTCGGCCAGCCGCTGACGCTGGCGCTGGAGTCGCCGATCGGTGCGCTGCTGTTCGATGCCGACCGCCGCGTGCTGCACCTGGCGCTGCCGGCCCATGCCGACGAGCAGCAGATCAAGGACCGCGTGCAGGGCTGGCTGCAGCAGCAGGCACGCCGCCTGCTGGCTGAAAGGCTGGAGCTCTATGCCGCCCGGCTGGGCGTGCGCCACACCGGCTTCGCGCTGACCTCGGCCGCGACCCGCTGGGGCAGCTGCACCGCCGACGGCAAGATCCGGCTGAACTGGCGCCTGATGCATTTCCCGCTGTCGATGATCGACTATGTCGCCGCGCACGAACTGGCGCACCTGAAGGAAATGAACCACGGCCCGCGCTTCTGGGAGACCGTGGAGTCGATCTTTCCCGAGTTCCGCGACGCCCGCGCGCAATTGCGCGCGCACCCGCCCGAGCTGCTGCCGACGTTCTGAGGCCCCGGGGGCCGGGCCGGTGGGTTTCGGGCAAAGGCACTAAAATGGCGCCTTCCCATACCGATAACAGTTGAAGGCCCTCCCATGCGACTCCTCCACACCATGCTGCGCGTCGGCGACATGCAGCGCTCCATCGATTTCTACACCCGCGTGCTCGGCATGCAGCTGCTGCGCCAGAGCGACAACCCCGAGTACAAGTACCGCCTCGCCTTCGTCGGCTACGGCCCCGAGAGCGAAACCGCGGTGCTGGAGCTGACCTACAACTACGGCGTCGACAGCTACGACCTGGGCACCGCCTACGGCCACATCGCGCTGGAGACCGACGATGCCGCGGCCGCCTGCGAGCGCATCCGCGCCGCCGGCGGCAAGGTCACGCGCGAGGCCGGCCCGGTCAAGGGCGGCACCACCGTGATCGCCTTCGTCGAAGACCCCGACGGCTACAAGATCGAGCTGATCGAGCGCCATTCCACCCGCGACGCCAGCCGTCCCTGAAGGCCTGCGCCGTGCGCACGCAAAGCATCGCGCGCCAGCCGCTCGACGCCACCGCCATCGGCCTGATGGTGGTGCTGTGCGCCGCCTGGGGACTGCAGCAGGTGGTGATCAAGGTGACCGCGCCGCTGATGGGCGCGGTGCTGCAGGCCGGCGTGCGCTCGGCGGTGGCGGCGCTGCTGGTGTTCGGCTTCGCGGCGTGGAGCGGCACCCCGCTGTGGCGGCGCGACGGCACGCTCAACGCCGGCCTGCTGGCCGGGCTGCTGTTCGGGGCGGAGTTCTTCTGCATCTTCGTCGGCCTGGGGCACACCACGGCTTCGCGCATGGCGGTGTTCCTGTACACCGCGCCGATCTTCACCGCGCTGGGACTGCATGCGGTGGTGCCCGGCGAACGGCTGCGCCCCGGCCAATGGCTGGGCGTGGCACTGGCATTCGCGGGCATGGCACTGGCCTTCGCCGATGGCATTGCCGCGCCGTCATCGCAGGGCAGCACGCTCTTGGGCGATGCCCTCGGCATCCTCGCCGGCGCGCTGTGGGCGGCCACCACCGTGGTGGTGCGTGCCAGCCCGCTGGCCGGCGCGCCGGCCAGCAAGACCCTGCTGTACCAGCTGGCGGTGTCCGCGGTGATGCTGCTGGGCATGGCGCTGGCCGGCGGCCAGACCGCCACCGTGCGGATCGACGGCGTGGTGCTGGCGAGCCTGTTCTACCAGTCGGTGCTGATCGCCTTTGCCAGCTACCTGGCCTGGTTCTGGCTGCTGCAGCGCTACCTGGCGTCGCGGCTGTCGGTGTTTTCCTTCCTGACGCCGCTGTTCGGGGTCGCCTTCGGCGTGGTGCTGATGCACGATGCCGTGGGGCCGCGCTTTGTGGTGGCGGCGGTGCTGGTGCTGGCGGGGATCGTGCTGGTGAATCGGCGGGGGTGAGGGATTGGAGCTCCCCTCTCCCGCCTGCTGCGGGAGAGGGGTTGGGGGAGAGGGCGGGCGGGTCAAAGGCTGAGGCCTGCGGGTTTAAACCGTTGGCTTCGCTTGACGTGGCTCGTTGCTAGCCCACCCCTCACCCCGGTCCCTCTCCCCCTGAGGGGAGAGGGAGAACACCTTGCTTGGGCTAGCTCGGGCGGCTTGGGAGCGCCCAACACCGCTCTCCTCTTCAGCGTGGCGCGGATTTACCGCCGTGCCTCAAACGAGAACATGCCGAGCGCGTCGCGCACTTCTTCCAGCGTCTGCTGGGTCAGTTCGCGCGCCTTCGCGGTGCCCTGGCGCAGGATGTCGAAGACATAGTCCGGATCCTTGGCCAGCGCTTCGCGGCGCTCGCGGATCGGGGCCAGCATGTCCTGCAGCACGCCTTCGATGCGGCGCTTGAGCACCATGTCGCCGAGACCGCCGCGCTGGTAGTGTTCCTTCAGCGCCTGGACTTCCTCGGTGTTCGGGTCGAACGCATCCAGGTAGGTGAACACCACGTTGCCCTCGACCTGGCCGGGATCGGACACGCGCAGGTGGTTGGGGTCGGTGTACATGCTGTGCACCGCGGCCTTGATCTGCTCGGGCGCGGCGCCCAGCGCGATCGCGTTGCCCATCGACTTGCTCATCTTGGCCTTGCCGTCGACGCCGGGCAGGCGGCCGAACTGCGGAATCATCGCCTTGCACTCGGGCAGCACGTCGCGGCCGACCTGGTGGTTGATGCGGCGCACGATTTCATTGGTCTGCTCGATCAGCGGGGCCTGGTCCTCGCCCACCGGCACTACCTCGGCCTTGAAGGCGGTGATGTCGGCGGCCTGCGAGGCCGGATAGCACAGGAAGCCGGCCGGGATGTCGCGGCCAAAGCCGCGTGCCTGGATCTCTTCCTTGATGGTGGGGTTGCGCTCCAGCCGCGCCACCGTGACGAAGTTCAGGTACATCAGCGTCAGCTCGGCCAGCGCGGGCAGGTGCGACTGCACCGTGATGGTGGTCTTGGCCGGGTCGATGCCGACCGCCAGGTAGTCCAGCGCCACCTCCAGCACGTTGCGGCGCACCTTGTCGGGATCGTGCGCGTTGTCGGTCATGGCCTGGGTGTCGGCCAGCAGCAGGTATTGCTCGTGCGAATCCTGTAGCGCGACGCGGCTCTTGAGCGAGCCGACGAAGTGGCCGAGGTGCAGCGGGCCGGTGGGACGGTCGCCGGTCAGGATCACGGGACGCCGGTTGGTTTGGCTGGTTTGGGCTGTCATGGGACGGTCTTGCACGGAAATAGTCGCGGGAGAATCGGGATGCTTTGGGAATGCGGGAATTCGGCTGCCGCGCTCAGGCGGCCTGGCCCGAGGGCTTGTCGCCCAGGCGCCGGGCCAGTTCGACATACTCGCCGACCGGCACTTCCTCGGCGCGCCGGCCCAGGTCGAAGCCCATGGCATCGAAATCGACCTGGTCGCGCAGGAACGACAGCGTGTTGCGCAGCACCTTGCGCCGCTGCGAGAACGCCGCCGTCACCACGTCGCCGAGCACGGTGATGTCGCAATCGGCATGCGGCGAACGCAGCCGGCCGTCGCCGTGGCGCGGCCACGGGATCATGCGCACCACCGCCGAGTCGACCTTGGGCGGCGGATTGAAGGCGCCCGGCGGCACGTCCAGCACGTGCTCCATGTAGTAGCGCACCTGCAGCATGATCGACAAGCGGCCGAAGGCCTTGCTGCCGGGCTCGGCGACCATGCGTTCCACCACCTCTTTCTGCAACATGAAATGCTGGTCATGCACGTGGTCGGCGAACTCCATCAGGTGGAACAGCAGCGGGCTCGAAATGTTGTACGGCAGGTTGCCGACGATGCGCAGCGGGCGGCCCGGCACGGCCAGCTTGTCGAAGTCGAAGTCGAGCGCGTCGCCGGCGTGGACCTGCAGGCGGTCGCCATAACGGCGGCGCAGCCGCTCGACCAGGTCGCGGTCCAGTTCGACCACCTGCATCTGCGGGATCCGTTCGAGCAGCGGGTCGGTCAGCGCGCCCAGGCCCGGCCCGATCTCGACCAGCACGTCGCCGGCCTGCGGACTGATGGCATTGACGATGCCGTGGATGATGGTGTCGTCGACCAGGAAGTTCTGCCCGAATCGTTTGCGGGCCACATGGCCCTGGTGCACGTTAGAACGCATGATGTATTAGTCCGGCGTCAGCATGGCGGCTGCGTGCCGGAAGGGGTATGGCCCGCGGCAGCGCCGCCGGGCCGTCGGCCGTTGGCGTGGCCAGACATGATAACCGCCGTGCGGATGGCCTCGATCATGCTGCCGTGCTCGGCCTGGCCGGTGCCGGCGAGGTCGAGCGCGGTGCCATGGTCCACCGACGTGCGGATGAAGGGCAGCCCCAGCGTGATGTTGACACCGTGGCCGAAGGTGCCGTACTTGAGCGGCGCCAGCCCCTGGTCATGGTACATCGCCAGCACGCAGTCGGCATCGCGCAGGTGGCGCGGCTGGAACAGCGTGTCGGCCGGGAACGGCCCGCGCGCGTCGATGCCGGCATCCTTGGCCTGCGCCAGCGCGGGCGCGATGATGTCGATCTCCTCGCGGCCCATGTGGCCGCTTTCGCCGGCGTGCGGGTTCAGGCCCGTGACCAGGATGCGCGGCCGCGCGATGCCGAAGCAGCGGCGCAGGTCGGCATCGATGATCGCCAGGGTCTGCACCAGCAGCGACACCGACAGCGCATCGGGCACCGCGCGCAGCGGCAGGTGGGTGGTGGCCAGCGCCACGCGCAGCATGGCGTGGTCGTGCGCCGGCTGCGGCCCGGCCAGCATCATCACCACGCGCGGCACGCCGGCGCTTTCGGCAAGGTATTCGGTATGGCCGGTGAAGGGCACGCCGGCGTCGTTGATGGTGCTCTTCTGCACCGGCGCGGTGACCATCGCGGCATAGCGCGGCGCGGCGCCGCCGTGCGCGCGGCAGCCGTCGATGGCGGCATCGAGCAGCTTCAG
The DNA here is from genome assembly GCA_013362725.1 of Cupriavidus sp. GTDB lineage: Bacteria > Pseudomonadota > Gammaproteobacteria > Burkholderiales > Burkholderiaceae > Cupriavidus. The sequence continues at coordinate 4,065 of JABFVP010000356.1, read as the reverse complement.
CACATAGCGGCCGTTGCGCGCGTCGAGCCGTCCGGCCTCGCACGCCACCGCCAGCGCGATGTCCTCGACCACCACGCCGCCGTCGGCAAGGCGCCGCTCCCAGGCATGGGTGACGCCCAGCGCCTCGGCCCGCTCGGCCAGCAGGCGGGCATCGCCCAGCACATGGAAGCGGTAGGCTCCGCCGTCAACGCCATGGTTGGCGCCCGCCAGCTGCAGCAGCGCCCCGATGGTGATATCGGGGCCGATGCCGGCGGGTTCTCCGGTGGAAATGGCCAGGGCTAGCGGATCGGGCATCTCGGGTCGGCGCTTTGGTGCGGACGGGCGGATCAGGGGCCGGCGCTTCAGCGCTGCCGGTTGATCCGGTATTCCACGTACGCCTGCGAACGCAGCTGGCGCACCCAGTCATCATAGGCGGCGCGCAGTTTTTGTTCGCGCACTTCGGCACGGGCGAAGTCACGCTGCTTCTCCGGCGACAGCTCGGTCTCGCGGCGGTTCAGCACCTGGATCAGGTGCACCCCGAACTGCGTGACCACCGGCTCGGAGATCTCGTTCAGGCGCAGCCTGCTCATGGCCTGCTCGAACTCGGGCACGAGCTCGCCCGGCGATACCCAGCCCAGATCGCCGCCGTTCTGCGCCGAGCCGTCCTGCGAAAAGCGCCTGGCCGCATCGGCAAAGTCGCCGCCATGAGTGATGCGGTCGCGCAGCGTGCCGAGCTGGCGGCGCGCCTCGGCCTCGGGCATGTTGGGGCCGGTGCGGATCAGGATGTGGCGCACCTGCGTCTGCGTGATCTTGCCGGCTGCGGCCGGACCCGAGGCCGGCGCCGCGCGCTTGGCCACCAGCTTGATCACGTGGAAGCCGGCGGCGCTCTCGATCACCTGCGGCGCCACCGCGCCGGGCTGCAGGTCGACCACGGCATTGGCGAACAGCGCCGGCAGGCGGCCGATCTCGCGGAAGCCCATGGCGCCGCCCTGGGCCGCTTCGGGGCCTTCGGAACTGGTTTGCGCCAGCTGCGCGAAGTCGGCACCGCCCTGGGCCTGCTTGAGCAGGCCCTCGGCCTTGGCGCGCAGCGCCTGCTTTTGCTCGTCCGAGGCATTCTCGGGCACGCGCACCAGGATCTGCGCCATGTTGTATTCGGTCGGGCCGCCGCCCGCGCCCTGGCCGCCGCGCGCCGCCAGGTAGTTGTCGATCTCGCCGTCGTAGACCTGCACCTTGGAGTCGACCTCGCGCTCGCGCAGGCGGATCACCTGCACCTGCTTGCGCAGTTCGTCGCGGTACTTGGTCCAGGTCATGCCGCTGCCCTCGACCCGGCGGCGCAGCTCGGCCGCGTTCATCTGGTTCTGCTGCGCCACCGATTCGATGGCGCGGTCGACTTCCTGGTCGGTCACGCGGATGCCGGCGTCCTGCGCGGCCTGGGTCTGCACGCGCTCCATCACCAGGCGCTCGAGCACCTCGCCCAGCAGGTCGGCGCGCGCGGGCACCGGACGGCCGCCGGCGCGCAGCTGGCTCTCGATCTCGTCGGCGCGGTCAAGCAATTCGCGCCGCGTGATCACGCTGTTGTTGACCACCGCCACCACTTCGTCGATCAGCTGCGAGCGCTTCTGGCCGCCGGGCTGCGGCACGCCGAGCTTGGGCTGGCTGGACGGCGCGGTGACGTCGGACGCCTGCGGCACGAAGATGCCGCTGGCGCGCGACGTGCCGGGCGCTTTCAGTTGCGCGGCGGCCGGCACCGCCATCGCGGCCAGCACGGCCGGCAGCAGCAGCCGGTGCCAGGACGTCAGCAAAAAGGAAAACACGGCGAATTCTTGACGTTTCATCGTAATCCGTCATTCATAGTGATCGAACTGGGTCGTCGGCACCGGCTTGGCCGAGACCGGCTCGTAGCCCGGCACGTTCAGGCGCAGGATGTTCAACGGGTTGGACCCGATCTTGGAAAGGCCACGGAACTCCACCTGCAGGAAGACCCGCCCGGTGTAGCCCTGGGTGGTATTGCGGAAGCGCTGGTAGACCACGCGGCCGACCCAGCAGTCCGCGGCGTACTCGACCCCGGCGAGCGCATCGACCATCTGGCTGGCGGTCAGGTCGAAGGCGAAGCGCGCGATGCCGTAGGCACGGCGCGTGATCGGCCACTGGCTCGACAGCTCGAACTGGTCGATCGCGGTGTTGTCGGTCACCGAGGTCGGCCGGCGGTAGCGGTAGCCGGCGTTGAACACCTTGCGCGACTCGGGCCGGTAGGTAAACGCGACGTTGCCGTAGTTGATCCGGTCCGAGTCGGGGTTGTACTGCACCCCCGCATCCAGATAGTAGCCGCGGAACAGCTGGATGGTGGTGGCGGCGAGCAGGTCCGACGAGCCGGCCTTGGGGTCGGCCAGCGTGCCGTTGATCTGCACGCGCTGGCCAGTGAAGTCATAGCGCTGGGCAATGGTGCCGCGGAAGCGTTCGATGCCGGTATCGGACTCGATCAGGCGCGTGGTCACGCCGCCGGTCAGCTTGTTGTTGTCGGCGATGCGGTCGTAGCCGGTGAACGGGTTTTCGCTGAAGATCTGCCCGTAGCCGAAGTCGGACTGCACCGTGTCGAACAGCGGGAACTGGCTCTGGTCGCGGAACGGCGTGTAGACATAGAACAGGCGCGGCTCCAGCGTCTGCACGTAGTTGACCCCGAACAGGCGGCTGATGGTCGGCGCATCGCGCTCGAAGGTCATGCCCGAATCCAGGCTGACGGTCGGGATCGCGCGCGAAAAATTGTTCTGTGCCGTGGGCATGTTGGTGGCCGCTTCCATCTGGTACTGCGCGGCGTTGAACGACACCTTGGGCGTCACGTACCAGCCGGCGCGCACGATCGGGTAGCTGATGCTGGGCTGGAAATACATGCGCTCGCCCTGCGGCTGCTGGAAGCCGGTGGACGTCAGCGGGATGCGGAAGCGGGTGTAGTCCGCTTCCATCTGCACGTCGAAGCCGCCCAGGTCATAGCGCAGGTACTTGCCGTTCAGCTGCGGCACGCGCTCGTACGAGGGCTCGCTGGGGCGCAGCGTCTGGAACTTCTGCACCCGCGCCAGCAGGGTGAAGTCCTGCCAGTTGTAGGTGACGCCGCCCTCCTGCGTGTACTGCCGCAGCGTCGATTGCGACACGCTGCGGTTGAAGTCGTCCGGGTAGCGGTCATCGGATACCCGGTTCAGGTTCAGGTATGCGGCCAGCCCCGGCGCCAGCCGCTGGGTGTGTTGCAGCGAATAGGCCCAGCGGTTCGAGTTGGTCTTCCTGTCGTCCGGCAGGAACTCGGCCCGCACCCGCCCCGAGTAAGTCTCGCTCAGGTAGCGGTATTCGCCGCCGAGCTGCAGCCCGCGCTCGGTCATCAGCCGCGGGTAGATAGTCAGGTCGCGGTTGGGCGCGATATTGACGTAGTACGGCGCGGTCACGTCGAAACCCGACTTCGAGCTGTACCCCATCAGCGGCGGCAGGAAGCCGCTGCGGCGGTCGTCATTCAGAGGGAAGCTGAACGCGGGCGCGGCCGCGACCGGCACGCCGAAGAAGTTCAGCACGCCGCCGTAGGCCACGCCCACCTGGCGGTCGCTGTCCAGGTCGATCCGGTTCGCGCTGAAATACCAGTCGGCATTGTCGGGCGAGCAGGTGGTGTACGACGCCTGCCGCGCCGTGCTGCGGTTCTGGTCGAGAAAATCGATGCGCTCGGCCTTGCCGGTACCGCCGGTCTGCTGGAAATAGTAATCCGGCGACAGCATGTAGCCTTCGTTGGCCTCGACCTTGAGCCGCGCTTCCGGGCCCACCGCCAGCGTGCCGCTGCGCGACATGCGCACATTGCCCTGTGCGAAGGCCTCGTCGGTGTCCTGGTCGTAGGTGAGCTTGTCGCCCTTGACCACGCCGCCATCGCGGCGCAGTTCGGCATGGCCTTCCAGCTCGACGCCGCGCTCGCTGTAGCCGGTCATGCGGTCGGCTTCGATGAAGGTGGGCGCGTCGGGGTTGGACTCGCCCTTGGCGGCCAGCTCGGCCAGGCGCGGCACCAGTTCGCCGGACTCCACCGGCAGCGGCGGCGCCGGCGGCGCGGCTTCGAACACC
>JABFVP010000549.1 GCA_013362725.1 Cupriavidus sp. | reverse complement strand
CGCCGCCGCTTCAGCGGATTTGAAGAAGTCGCACAAGCCGGGGCGCCCCACGCGCCCCGGCCAGCCGTTACCATCCCGCACTGTTTCCTGCCGTGCCGTAACTGCCCCATGACCTTTGTCGTGACGGATGCCTGCATCCAGTGCCGCCATACCGACTGCGTCGAAGTCTGCCCGATGTCGTGCTTCCATGAAGGGCCGAACTTCCTTGCCATCGATCCGGACCAATGCATCGACTGCTCGATGTGCGTGCCGTTGTGCCCCGTCGGCGCGATCTATTCCGAGCATGACTTGCCCGAGGACCAGCGCCATTTCCTTGCGCTCAACGCCGAGTTGTCGCAACGGCCCGACTGGCTGCCGCTGACCAAGGCCAAGGGACCGCTGCCGGACCACGAACAGTGGTCCGGCCATCCTGACCGGCTGTCGTTGCTGCAACGCTAGCGCGGCGTGTCACGGTAGTCCGGGAAAGCTTCCGGCAAGGTCTGCACGGTGCCGGTCAGGGTGCCGTCATAGCCGGGCAGCGCGTTGACGCGCTGGCGGAAGGCCTCGCTGGTGAGCGCCCCGACCGCGCCGGCCAGCGCCGCGCTGCGCAGCTTGGCGCGCTCGATCGCAAAGAAGTAGCGCTCCTTGATCACCGGCACGAAGGCCAGGCCGAAGCGCCGCGCCGCGGTCTCGACGCCGAAGCCCACGTCGGCCATGCCGCTGCCGATGTACGCCGCCACCGCGGCGTGGGTAAATTCCCCGTTGCTGTAGCCCTCGATGCGCGCGCTGTCGATGCCGCGCGCCGCCAGCATCAGGTCCAGCAGCAGCCGCGTGCCGGAGCCGACCTGCCGGTTGACGAAGCGCACGTCGCTTCGGGTCAGGTCCTCGAGCGTATGAATGGCGAGCGGGTTGCCGGGCCGCACGAACAGCCCCTGGCTACGCACCGCCAGATGCACCAGGCAGTGGGTCTCCGGCTTGAGCCAGGTGGTGAAGTGGCGCCACATGCCGTGCTCGAACTCGCCCACCGGCACATGGAAGCCGGCGATGTCGCAGGCGCCCTCGGCCAGCGCCGCCACGGCCTCGACGCTGCCGCAGTACTTCAGGTCGTGCCGCACCTGCTGCTCGTCGAGGAAGTCGCGCAGCGCCGCCACCGCGAAGCCGTGGCTGGCATGCAGCCGCGCCGTCGCCTCGGGCTGCGCCATCAGCTTCTTCAGCTCGATCTCCAGTTCCGACGCGAGGCTGTCCAGCGTCGGCGACAGCCGCGCGCCGATCCGCTTGCTGGCCCATACCAGCTGCTGCGCCAGCGGCGTCAGCGCGCTGCCGCGCCCGCGCGTCTTGTCGATCAGCGGGCCGCCGAACAGCGCCTCGGCATCGCGCAGGATGCCCCACGCATAGCGGTACGACAGCGACACCGCCTGGGCCGACTGACTGATGCTGCCGGATTCGCCGATATGGCCGAGCAGCGCCACCAGGCGCGAGACGTCCAGCGGTTCGGCACCCGGGCGGGCGTCGTCCCGGATCTGCAGGTGGGGTTGGATCGAGATGCGGAGCATATGTAGAAAATAGCTTATTGAAGGGTCGCTGTCACTCTCATATAGTCCGCCTAACGGGCGAAACGGCGAACCGGTAGCCCGGAAATAGGAAAAAAATAGCATATAAGCGGGATCCGGCACGCACTTTCGGCCGGTCCTGGCGAGCCCTCACAGGAGACGCCATGCCAGACATCGCCCCCCACGCGCCCCGTGCCCCCGGTGCGCCGGCATCCGCCGATGCCGCGCACATCGCTGCCATCGTTGCGGCACGCCAGCACATGCCGGGCGCCTTGCTGCCGATCCTGCACGAGATCCAGGACACCCAGGGCTTTATCCCCGACACCGCCGTGCCTGTGATCGCCGGCGCGCTCAACCTGTCGCGCGCCGAGGTGCATGGCGTGATCACCTTCTACCATCACTTCCGGCAGCAGCCCGCTGGCCGCCACGTGGTGCAGGTGTGCCGCGCCGAGGCGTGCCAGGCGGTCGGCGCCGAGGCGCTGGCCGAGCATGCGCAGCGCGCGCTGGGCTGCGGCTTCCATGAAACCAGCGCGGACGGGCAGGTGACGCTGGAGCCGGTCTATTGCCTGGGCCAGTGCGCTTGCGGCCCGGCGGTGATGGTCGGCGAGCAGTTGCACGGCTACGTCGATGCGGCGCGCTTCGACGCGTTGGTGCGCGCGCTGCGCCCGTCGTCCAACCCGTCCACCGCGGCCACCGCGGCAGAAGCGGAGGCGCAGGCATGAGCAAGGTCACCACTCTCTTCGTGCCGCGCGACTCGACCGCGCTGGCGCTGGGCGCGGACGAGGTCGCGCGCGCGATCGCCAGCGAAGCGGCTGCGCGCGGCGAGGCCGTGCGCATCGTGCGCAACGGTTCGCGCGGCATGTTCTGGCTCGAGCCGCTGGTCGAGGTGCAGACCGATGCCGGCCGCGTGGCCTACGGCCCGGTCGGCGCGGCCGACGTGCCGGGGCTGTTCGATGCCGGCCTGCTGCAGGGCGGCGCGCATGCGCTGGCGCACGGCCCGACCGAGCAGATCCCGTTCCTGCAGCGGCAGGAGCGCCTGACCTTCGCCCGCGTCGGCATCACCGATCCGCTGTCGCTGGACGACTACCGCGCGCACGAGGGCTACGTCGGCCTGGAACGCGCGCTGGCCATGCCGCCCGCCGAGATCGTGCAGGAAGTCACCGACTCGGGCCTGCGTGGCCGCGGCGGCGCGGCGTTCCCGACCGGCATCAAGTGGAAGACCGTGCTCGGTGCCCGGTCCGCAACCAAGTACATCGTCTGCAATGCCGACGAAGGCGACTCCGGCACCTTCTCCGACCGCATGGTGATGGAAGACGACCCCTTCATGCTGATCGAAGGCATGACCATCGCCGGCCTGGCGGTGGGCGCGGAGCACGGCTACATCTACTGCCGCTCCGAATACCCGCATGCGATCGCCGTGCTGGAAAGCGCGATCGGCATCGCCGGCGCCGCGGGCTGGCTCGGCGACGACATCCGCGGCAGCGGCCGGCGCTTCCATCTCGAAGTACGCAAGGGCGCCGGCGCCTATGTCTGCGGCGAGGAAACCGCGCTGCTCGAAAGCCTGGAAGGCCGGCGCGGCGTGGTGCGCGCAAAGCCGCCGCTGCCCGCGCTGAAGGGCTTGTTCGGCCAGCCCACGGTGATCAACAACGTGATCTCGCTGGCCACGGTGCCGGTGATTCTGGCGCGCGGCGCGCAGTATTACCGCGACTTTGGCATGGGCCGCTCGCGCGGCACGCTGCCGTTCCAGCTGGCCGGCAACGTTCGGCACGGCGGGCTGGTGGAAAAAGCGTTCGGCGTCACGCTGCGCGAGCTGCTGGTCGACTACGGCGGCGGTACCCGCAGCGGCCGCGCGATCCGCGCGGTGCAGGTGGGCGGGCCGCTGGGCGCCTACCTGCCCGAGTCGCGGTTCGACGTGCCGCTGGACTACGAGGCCTATGCCGCGTTCGGCGGCGTGGTCGGGCACGGCGGCATCGTGGTGTTCGACGAGACCGTCGACATGGCGAAGCAGGCGCGCTATGCAATGGAGTTTTGCGCGATCGAATCGTGCGGCAAATGCACGCCGTGCCGGATCGGCTCGACCCGCGGCGTCGAAGTGATGGACCGCATCATCGCCGGCGAGCAGCCGGTGCGGCATGTGCAGCTGGTGCGCGACCTGTGCGACACCATGCTCAACGGCTCGCTGTGCGCGATGGGCGGCATGACGCCTTACCCGGTGCTGTCCGCGCTGAACGAATTCCCCGAGGACTTCGGCCTCGCATCCAATCCGGCCAGGGCCGCCTGAGCCAGGTCCAGCAGAGACACGGGAGAGACAAACCGCCATGAACGCCCGCAACGAAATCGATTTCGGCACGCCCGCCAGCCCATCGACCGACATGGTCACCCTCGAGGTCGACGGCGTCAGCGTTACCGTGCCGGCCGGCACGTCAGTGATGCGCGCCGCGATGGAGGCGCAGATCGCCGTGCCCAAGCTGTGCGCCACCGATACCCTGGAAGCGTTCGGCTCGTGCCGGCTGTGCCTGGTCGAGATCGAAGGGCGGCGCGGCTATCCGGCCTCGTGCACCACGCCGGTGGAAGCCGGCATGAAGGTGAAGACCCAGAGCGACAAGCTCGCCGACCTGCGCCGCGGCGTGATGGAGCTGTATATCTCCGACCACCCGCTCGATTGCCTGACCTGCCCCACCAACGGCAACTGCGAGCTGCAGGACATGGCCGGCGTGGTCGGCCTGCGCGAGGTGCGCTACAACGATGGCGGGCCGCAGGCCGCGTCGAGCGTGCCGACCGCGACGCACACGCAGATGGAGAAGGACGAGTCCAATCCTTACTTCACCTACGACCCGTCCAAGTGCATCGTCTGCAACCGCTGCGTGCGCGCCTGCGAGGAGACCCAGGGCACTTTCGCGCTGACCATCAGCGGCCGCGGCTTCGAGTCCCGCGTCTCGCCCGGCACCAGCCAGCCGTTCATGGAGTCGGACTGCGTCTCGTGCGGCGCCTGCGTGCAGGCGTGCCCGACCGCGACGCTGACCGAGACCTCGATCATCAAGCTGGGCCAGCCCTCGCACAGCACCGTGACCACCTGCGCCTATTGCGGCGTGGGCTGTTCGTTCAAGGCCGAGATGAAGGGCAATGAAGTGGTGCGCATGGTGCCGCACAAGGACGGCAAGGCCAACGAAGGCCACGCCTGCGTCAAGGGCCGCTTTGCCTGGGGCTATGCCACGCACAAGGACCGCATCCTCAAGCCGATGATCCGCGCGAAGATCACCGACCCGTGGCGCGAGGTGTCGTGGGAAGAGGCGATCGACTATGCCGCGTCCGAGTTCAAGCGCATCCAGGCACAGCATGGCAAGGACTCGATCGGCGGTATCGTGTCGTCGCGCTGCACCAACGAAGAGGGCTACCTGGTGCAGAAGCTGGTGCGCGCCGCGTTCGGCAACAACAACGTCGATACCTGCGCGCGCGTGTGCCATTCGCCGACCGGCTACGGGCTGAAGCAGACGCTGGGCGAATCGGCGGGCACGCAGACCTTCAAGTCGGTCGAAAAGGCCGACGTGATCATGGTGATCGGCGCCAACCCGACCGATGGCCACCCGGTCTTTGCCTCGCGCATGAAGAAGCGCCTGCGCGCCGGCGCCAAGCTGATCGTGGTCGATCCGCGCCGCATCGACCTGGTCGATTCGCCGCATATCCGCGCCGATTTCCACTTGCAGCTGCGCCCGGGCACCAACGTCGCGCTGGTGACGTCGCTGGCGCACGTGATCGTCACCGAAGGGCTGCTCAATGAAGCCTTTATCGCCGAGCGCTGCGAGGACCGCGCCTTCCAGCAATGGCGCGACTTTGTCGCGCTGCCGGAGAACTCGCCCGAGGCCATGGAAAGCGTGACCGGCATTCCCGCCGAACAGCTGCGCGGCGCGGCGCGCCTGTACGCGACCGGCGGCAACGCCGCGATCTACTACGGCCTGGGCGTGACCGAGCACGCGCAGGGCTCGACCACCGTGATGGGCATTGCCAACCTCGCCATGGCCACCGGCAATATCGGCCGCGAGGGCGTGGGCGTGAACCCGTTGCGCGGGCAGAACAACGTGCAGGGCTCGTGCGATATCGGCTCGTTCCCGCATGAACTGCCGGGCTATCGCCATGTGTCGGACTCGACCGTGCGCGGCCTGTTCGAAGACGCCTGGAATGTCGAGATCAGCCCCGAGCCAGGCCTGCGCATTCCCAACATGTTCGAGGCCGCGCTGGCCGGCAGCTTCAAGGGCCTGTACTGCCAGGGCGAGGACATCGTGCAGTCGGACCCGAACACGCAGCACGTGTCCGAGGCGCTGTCGTCGATGGAATGCATCGTGGTGCAGGACATCTTCCTGAACGAAACGGCCAAGTACGCGCACGTGTTCTTGCCGGGCTCGTCGTTTCTGGAAAAGGACGGCACCTTCACCAATGCCGAGCGCCGCATCTCGCGCGTGCGCAAGGTGATGCCGCCCAAGGCCCGCTATGCCGACTGGGAGGCCACCATGCTGCTGGCCAACGCGCTCGGCTACCCGATGGACTACCGGCATCCGTCCGAGATCATGGACGAGATCGCGCGGCTGACGCCGACCTTCGCCGGCGTCAGCTACCAGCGCCTGGAGCAGTTGGGCAGCATCCAGTGGCCGTGCAATGCCGACGCGCCGGAAGGCACGCCGACCATGCATATCGATGCCTTCGTGCGCGGCAAGGGCAAGTTCATCATCACCAAGTATGTGCCCACCACCGAGAAGATCACGCGCGCCTTCCCGCTGATCCTGACCACGGGGCGCATCCTGTCGCAGTACAACGTCGGCGCGCAGACACGCCGCACCGACAACGTCCACTGGCATGCCGAGGACCGGCTCGAGATCCATCCGCACGATGCCGAGGAGCGCGGCATCCAGGACGGCGACTGGGTCGGGGTGCAGAGCCGCGCCGGCGACACCGTGCTGCGCGCCATCGTCAGCGAGCGCATGCAGCCCGGCGTGGTCTACACCACCTTCCACTTCCCCGAGTCGGGTGCCAACGTGATCACCACCGACAACTCCGACTGGGCCACCAACTGCCCCGAGTACAAGGTCACCGCGGTGCAGGTGCTGCCGGTGGCGCAGCCATCGGCATGGCAGCGCCAGTACCAGGACTTCAACGCCACGCAGCTGCGGCTGCTGGAGGCGGCCAGCGCCGACCCGGCGCAAGCCGCGGGCTGAACGGAGGGCAATGCGATGATGCGCTGCATGCAGTCGCCGGAACGCGATCCGGCCGCGGCGGAGGACGCCGCAACCGCGACCCACAGCACCTTCGCCGTGAACCGCTGGCGCGGCGGCGAGCTGATGCTGGGACCCGACGAGGTCGCCGAAGAGGTCCCGGTGGCGCTGGAGTACAACGGCATCTCGCATGCGGTGATGCTGGCGACGCCGGCCGACCTGGAAGACTTCGCGCTCGGCTTCAGCCTGAGCGAAGGCATCGTCGGCAGCGCGCGCGAGGTCTACGACATCGAGGTCGACACGCGCGCGCACGGCATCGCCGTGCAGCTGGAGATTGCCTCGGAAGCCTTCATGCGTCTCAAGGACCGGCGCCGCACGCTGGCCGGGCGCACCGGCTGCGGGCTGTGCGGCACCGAATCGCTGGAACAGGTGATGCGGGCGCCGGCGCCGGTGCACAGCACCGCGAGCTTCCATACCGACGTGATCCAGGCCGCCTTCGTGCAGCTGCAGCTGCGCCAGGCCTTGCAGCGCCATACCGGCGCGACCCACGCCGCCGCCTGGCTGCGCGCCGACGGCCATGTCGCGCTGGTGCGCGAGGACGTGGGCCGCCACAACGCGCTCGACAAGCTGGCCGGCGCGCTGGCCCGCAGCGGTGAGGACAGCGCCGGCGGCGCGGTGCTGGTGACCAGCCGCGCCAGCTATGAAATGGTGCTGAAGACCGCCGCGATCGGCGCCGGCGTGCTGGCGGCGGTGTCCGCGCCTACCGCACTGGCGGTGCGCCTGGCCGAACAGGCCGGCATCACCCTGGCCGGCTTCGTGCGCGCCGGCGCGCACGTGGTCTATGCCCATCCGCAACGGCTGCAGCACGGCAGCACCCACGAGAGCCTGGCATGAAGATCGACAACCTTGTCACCATGGCCAACCAGATCGGCAGCTTCTTCGAAGCCATGCCCGATCGCGAGGAGGCGGTCGCGGATATCGCCGGGCATATCAAGCGCTTCTGGGAACCGCGCATGCGCCGGGCCTTGCTGGGGCATGTCGATGCCGACGCCGGCAGCGGGCTGCTGGAGATCGTGCGGGAAGCGCTGGGCCGGCACCGCGCCATGCTCGAGTAGCCGCGCGGCTCAGCGCAAGCGCAACGGCTCCAGCAGGGCGCCGTCGTATTCGCCGCGTGAAATCCGCCCCAGCTCCAGCATGCGTTGCAGGATATATACTTGCCGCTGGCGCGCGCGCCGGGGATTGGCCACCGGGTTGTTCGCCGAAGGCGCCTTCGGCAGGCCCGCCAGCATCGCGCATTCGGCCAGCGTCAGCTGGTCCAGACGCTTGCCGAAGTAGGTCCGCGCGGCATCGGCAAAGCCATAGGCGCCCTGTCCCAGGTAGATCTTGTTCAGGTACAGCTCGAGGATCTCGTCCTTGTTCAGCGCCTTTTCGATGCGGTAGGACAGCAGCACCTCGTACAGCTTGCGGGTGTAGGTCTTCTCGCGCGACAGGTAGAAATTGCGCGCCACCTGCATGGTGATGGTCGACGCCCCTTGCGACAGTTCGTCCGACAGGTTGGCGACCCCCGCGCGGATCACGCCGACATAGTCGATGCCATCATGCAGGTAGAAGCGTTCGTCCTCGATCGCCACCACCGCCTCGGTCAGCGCGCGCGGCATCCTGTCGATGGGCACGTAGTCCGGCGTATCGCGGAAGGCGGTGAGCGCGTCGAGCGACGGCAGCTGCCGGTTGGCGGCGAGAATGGCGATGGCGGCGAGCAGCGCGCCGCCGATCGCGGCGAGCAGCAGCAGCTTGAACAGGGCGGAGCACAGGCGTTTCATGGCGCGTATTGTGCCAGCCGCCACGCGCCCCGCGCGAGCCCGCGGGTTTTGCTTATACCCAGCCCAGCCAGCGCCAGTAGGTGGCGGCGAACAGCAGCATCATGGCGTAGCCGATGATCGTGACCGGGATGCCGATGCGCGCGAACTGCCGTCCGTTGAAGGTCTCGGTGCCCAGGCACACCATGTTCTGCGGTGCGTTGATCGGCAGGATAAAGCCAAAGCTGACGGTAAAGCCCAGCAGCATGGTGATACCGACGCGGTTGATGTCGCCGGGCAGGGTCTGCAGCACCGAGATCAGGATCGGCAGCAGCGCCGCGGTCAGCGCGGTGGCGCTGGCAAAGCCCAGGTGGATCAGGATCAGGAAGGCCGACAGGATCGCGAACACGAGCAGCGCGCCATGCGCCGCCAGGCCCGAATGCGTGACCACGAACTGGCCCAGCCACTGCCCGGCCTGGGTTGACAGCAGCGCGGTGCCCAGGCTGATGCCAACCCCGAACACGATCAGCGTGCCCCACGGCGTGCGCTGCTGCATGGTCTTCCAGTCCATCACGCCGAGGCGCGGCAGCATCAGGATCACCAGCCCGACGAAGGTTACGGTGGCGGTGTCGAAGCGGTGCAGCTTGCCCTCGGTGGCCCAGAACAGCAGCAGTCCCAGCGACACCGCGGCCAGCCGCTTCTGCGGGCCGCTCATCGGGCCGAGCGCCGATAGCTCGCGCTGCACCGCGTCCTTGCCGCCGGGAATGGCCTCGGTCTCTGCCGGCAGCAGCCAGCGCACCAGCACATAGAGCACCACCGACATCGCCACTGCCCAGGGCGCGCCCGCGATCAGCCATTGCAGCCAGGTGATGCGCTCGCCCAGCAGCTTGTCCATGAAGCCGACCGTCAGCAGGTTCTGCGCGGCGGCGGTCTGGATGCCGACGTTCCAGATGCTGGTGGCCTGCGCCACGGTGATCATGATGCCGGCGGCGATATTGGACTTCTTGTCGACGCCGAAGGCGGCGATCACGCCCATCATGATCGGCACCACGCAGGCGCTGCGCGCGGTGGCGCTGGGCACTACCAGGCTCAGGGCGATGGTGACCGCGATGGTGCCGGCCAGGATGCGGCGCGTGCTGGTGCCGATTGCCGACAGCGTCACCAGCGCGATGCGCCGGTCGAGCCCGGTCACCGTCATCGCCGCGGAAATAAACAGCGCCGCCGCGACCAGCGCCAGCGCGGTATTGGAGAACCCGGCCAGCGCCATGCCCAGTGCCCTCGAGGTGCCGTATTGCACCGAGGGGTCGTTCACGGTCGTCGCAAAGCCGATCAGCCCGGCCATCAGCGAGGTGATCATGATGGCGCTGGCCTCGTACGACACCGCCTCGGTGATCCACACCACGATGGCGAACGCCAGGATCGCCAGCATGCGCTGGCCGGCAATGGTGAGCCCGTCAGGCTGCGGGATCGCCAGCACCGCGACCAGCGCGGCGACGGCCGCGCACAGACCCCAGTGCAAAGTGAGCTTCGGTGCGGGCGTGGCCGCGGCCCGGGCGACGGGGGCAGGGGCGGGATGGGAGGCGGGAAGTTCTGGCATCGCCGACGTTCCTTGTCGTTTCGACTATCTGAAATTTTCCGGCGCGCAGCGGACGATGTCGAGGACGGGGGCGGATAGTTGCGCCCGTCATGCGCAAGATCAAGGCGATGGCAGATCGCCGGATTCCCCGGCCGCCGCACGCGTCATACCAGTGAGAGGCTCGCCACACAAGGCCCGCGCGGCCGTCCGCATGAGCCGACACCAACACGAGCCGGAGTGATCTGAAATAATTGGAGCCGACCATGAAGGTTTTGGTACGCGGTATCAAGGCCGGGCTGGACCCGGCGGCGCTGCGCAAGGCGCTGGCACGGTATGCGAAGATCCGTTCGGTGGAACTGGTGAAGGAAGGCGACCCCAGGCATCCCTGGGCCTGGGTCGATATCGACGCCGGCGCGCTGACGGTATGGAAGCTGGTGGCGCGGCTGGACCGGCGCTATGTCGCCGGCTGCCACCTGCGCTGGCACGTGCCGGCGTACCGCGAGCGCTGAAGCGACGCACCGGTAACGGCGCCTCCGGCAACGACAAACTGGAAAGAACAATGCTCAAGTGGCTTCAACGCGCGGCATGGCCGCATGCCTTCGCGGCCATGCCGCCAACACCGGCGGCGACCGGCCCCGCGCCGCACATGCCGGACGTGCCGGAGCTGGTGTTCGAACGCATCAGCAACGCGCGCGACCTGGGCGGACTGGTGGGCGCGCAAGGGCGCCGCGTGCGCCACGGCCGGCTGTTCCGCAGCGGCAACCCGGCGCTGGCGAGCGATGCCGACCTGGACCGGCTGCAGGCGCTCGGGCTCGACATGGTGGTGGATTTCCGCTCGCCCGGCGAGAAGTCGCCGGGCGAAGCGGCCTTCGGCCAGCGCTTCCGCTGGCAGGCGGTGCCGGTGCTCGAAGGCAGCATGGCGATGGACGTGCTGATGCCGCGCCTGCGCGCCAGCACGCCGGCGCAGATGGATGCCTTCATGCTCGAGGTCTATCGCGATTTCCCGGTGCGCTACCGCGCAGCCTTCGGCGGCTTCATGCAGACCGTGCAGGGCGGCCAGACGCTGCTGTTCCACTGCACCGCGGGCAAGGACCGCACCGGCTTTGCCGCGCTGCTGCTGCTGGCCGCGCTCGGGGTGGGGCAGGACGACATCCTGGCCAACTACCTGGAATCGAACCAGCGCAACGCGCAGTTCAATGCGGCTGCGCTGGCGCAGATGGGCGGGCTCGGCATCGACGCCGCGGTGATGATGCCGCTGCTGGAAGTCCGGGCCAGCTATCTCGAGGCGTCGATGCAGGCCATCGACGCGGGCTGGGGCAGCGTCGGCAACTACCTGCGCGACGCGCTGCAGGTCGACGTCGCGCAGTTGCGCGCGCACTACCTGGCGGGCTGAGCCGGGCCGATCCCCAAATCGGATTACCATAACCGCGTTTCGGACTTCATTGCGGCGCCCGCCAGCGGCGCCCGATCCCCAATGCTTGAACTCCAGGGAGCCATCTGGTTCCGCTCCGGCTCGCAGGACTGGGGCGGCAAGGACCGCATCGCGCTGCTCGCCGCCATTGGCGCGCACGGCTCGATCACGGCCGCCGCGCGCGCCGTCGGCATCAGCTACAAGGCCGCGTGGGACGCCATCGACGCGATGAACAACAGCGCCGGCGAGCCGCTGGTGGTGCGCGCAGCGGGCGGCAAGGGCGGCGGCGGCACGCGCCTGACCGCGCGCGGCGAACAGCTGATCCGCACCTATCGCGCGCTCGAGGACGAGCACCGGCGCTTCGTCGCGCAACTGTCGCGGCTGGGCGAGGGCGTGGCCGACGATATCCACCTGATGAGGCGAATGATGATCAAGACCAGTGCGCGCAACAAGCTGTTCGGACGCGTGGCCAGCGTCAAGGGCGGCGCGGTCAATGACGAGGTGGCGCTGGAACTGGCCGGCGGGCAGCGCATCGTCGCCACCATCACGCACGAGAGCGTCGAGACCCTGGAGCTGGCCGAGGGCGTGGAGGCGTTTGCGCTGATCAAGGCGTCGTCGGTGCTGGTGGGGCTGCCCGAGCCGGGCCTGCGGCTGTCGGCGCGCAACCAGCTGCCGGGCGTGGTCGCGCGCGTGATGCCCGGCGCGGTGAACGCCGAGGTGGTGATCGAACTCGACGGCGGCGGCACGGTGGCCGCGATCGTCACCAACGGCAGCGTCGAGGCGCTGGGGCTGCAGGCGGGCGTGGCCGCGGTGGCCATATTCAAGGCCTCGAGCGTGATCCTCGGCGTGATGGGATGACTGCCATGGCGTGCAATAATAGCCGCCCCGAGAGCATGTCGTTTCCCCCGCAATGCACGCCGCGCTGGCTGGCTTGGGTGATTGCCGCGCGTTTGCTGATGGGTTGAACGAAACGAGCGTGGATGTCCGCCTGCGTCGACCTGCTGCGCGCGGCTCAGGCCACGCGCGCCGACACCGGCGCGTAGACCGGCGGGTGGTGGCGGCTGGTGCCGCTGCCGAAGATGCGGCCTTCGCGGATTTCGAGCACGTGGTCGCCCAGTGCCTCGACATCGGCGGGGTCGTGCGAGATCACCAGCATCGGCACGTCGAGGCTGGCCTGCAGCGTGCGCAGCTCCGCCCGCATGCGCGCGCGCAGCGCGGGGTCCAGCGCCGAGAACGGTTCGTCCAGCAACACGATGTCGGGCTGCGCCACCAGCGCGCGCGCCAGCGCCACGCGCTGCTGCTGGCCG
>JABFVP010000517.1 GCA_013362725.1 Cupriavidus sp. | reverse complement strand
AACCCGACGCCGCACGCCACGAGCGCGGCCGGCGCGCTATGCTAGGAGCATGCTCCGCTATTGCCGCTCACCCCTGTGCCTGGTCATCGAAACCCGCTGGCTGATCCCGCGCGGGTTTGACGGCTTCACGCCCGGTCCTCTGATCCTGCTGCGCCCCGGCGCCACCCAGGCGCTGATCGAGCATGAGAAGGTCCACGTGCGCCAGTTCTGGCGAAGCTGGGGCCTGATGGGGCTGCTCTACCTGGCCAGCCGGCGCTGGCGTCTGCGTTATGAAGTCGAGGCCTACCGCGAGCAGCTGCGCCACAGCCCTCCGGGCGCGGCCCGTGGGCTGGCACGCGTGCTGGCGACGAAATACCGGCTGCGGATCTCCGAGGCCGAAGCCTACCGGCTGCTGAAGCAAGGCCTGCACGACGACGCCGAATGAAAAACGGCCCGTACCAGTCGATGGTGCGGGCCGATTTCTTCAGTGCAGCGCCAGATCCTGCGGGACATCTTCGGCTTAGAGCCGCCACCGAACGATTCCCGCCACCGCGGTCTATGGAGCCACTCGAAGGCCACGTGCCGGCCCTGAAGTTGAGCGTAAGAGATACGGGTCTTTGTAAGCTTTGCTGCGCAGGCGCAATCGGAATGTTCTGGCTCGCCAGCGACTGTCCGCCACGGCCTTTTGTCGGACTGCGTCCGATAGCGCCGCTCGCATGCCGAGCAGAGACTGGCTCCATCACCAGCTTGGAGAAAGCCATGCCAGGCAAGAACATTCAC
Source organism: Cupriavidus sp. (assembly GCA_013362725.1). Classification (GTDB taxonomy): domain Bacteria; phylum Pseudomonadota; class Gammaproteobacteria; order Burkholderiales; family Burkholderiaceae; genus Cupriavidus. Next base: position 12,072 of record JABFVP010000517.1, on the reverse strand, counting down.
GTCGTGCCCAGGGAAAACGGCTGGGCTATCGAACTTGAGGGGAGCGCCGGTAGCTTCCAGATTTACACCTCGCAGGAAGAAGCGATCGCGGCCGGAACCGAGAGAGCCAAGCAGGACAAGGTCGAGCTGCTGATCCACGGCCGCGACGGCCAAATCCGCGAGCGCAACTCCTTCGGGCGCGACCCGCGCAACATCAAGGGATGAGCGACGCAATTTGTTCGAGAGCGATGCGCATACGCGGTTCTCGGACAACTAGAGTGGCCTATGTAGCTCAGGAGCTAATCATGCCGAGCAAACACGTGCATGTCATATCCGCCGGAGACCGCTGGGCCGTTGTGGCCGACGGTGGGCACGGCCGCGAAACGTTCCGGACCCTTGAGGACGCCATAACTGCTGGAGCGAAGAAGGCTGAGCAGAGGCACGTGGAATTGCTCATCCATGGCCGCGACGGTCATGTCAAACAGCGAAGTAGATTCAGCCGAGGCTCGTCACCCCAGTGAGGCGGCCACGCAGTCGGAGCGCTGTTTCGCGCTTCTTGATCCAGATCGGCTGCAGCACCTGCACGATCATGGCCGTGTCGACGTCGCGCACGTCTTGATCACCACCCCCGTTCTGACTCCTGTTCGATGGTCGGATTGTGTCGGAGCGGTGTGGAGGCAGCAAGAAGAAAAATACCCCCAAAACCCGCGCCCCTATTGGGTTTGCGGCTAGTTCTTCGGAAGGGATCGGAACGCCGTGGTATGTGGAATGGCGGAAGCGGTGAGATTCGAACTCACGGATGGGTCACCCCATCGGCAGTTTTCAAGACTGCTGCCTTAAACCACTCGGCCACGCTTCCGGAAAAGTGCGGGCATTGTAGCGCGAAAGGAACGGGCCTCCGGCGCCTTGCCGCCTGCGGACGCTGCGGTCCGGCCGCGCATTATACAAGGCTCGCGCCCCTGCATGGGGACTTGCGCCGCCGCAGTGTCGCGGCCGTAAATTTCTTGCCACATCTTTTGCCCCGTTGTCGGGCTCTGTCTGACAAGGCGGAACCTTCACATCGCGCCATCGCTCATATTGTCGTGTCGGGCACTGCGGTGTGTGCCGCATCCCCGGCTTTCGCCTGGCAACAGAGGAGAACTCAAAATGCGCAAAATGCGAACCCCTAGCAAGACATGGCTGATCGTTCCGGTGGCCGCGGCGGCTGCGCTGGCCGGTTGTGCGGCGCCGTACAACAGCGGCTACGACCAGGGCTACAACACCGGCTACAACGCGCCTCCCCCGGGTTACCAGACCCCGCAGACCTCGCAGGCACCGGCCGGCGCGGTCTACTACGGCCGTGTCGAATCGATCGAACCGATCACCAACACGCAGGGCAGTTCGGGCCTGCTGGGCACCGTGATCGGCGGCGCCGCGGGCGGCCTGCTGGGCCACCAGGTCGGCGGCGGGCGCGGCCAGACCGCGGCGACCATCGGCGGTGCCGTGGTCGGCGCCGTGGCAGGCAACCAGATCGAGAAGCGCGCGGGCAGCAATACGCAGACGGTCTATCGCGTCAACGTGCGGCTCGATGACGGACGCCTCGCCACGGTGACGCAGTCCAACCTCGGCAGCCTGCAAGTGGGCATGCGCGCGCGCGTGGCCAACGACATGGCCACGCCGTACTGACCTTCAGCCTGAGGTTTGCCAGAAGTGAAAGGCCACGCTTGCGTGGCCTTTTTTTGCTGCCGGCCCTTGGGCCGCTCAGTCCTTCAGGAACATCTCCTGCAGGTCGTTGAGGAAACGCCGGCCCAGTTCGGTGGGGCGGATCGTGGTCAGGTCGGCTTCCAGCAAGCCCTTTTTCTCGGCCTCGGCCAGCTGCTTGCTGATGGTGTGCAGCGGCAGCCCGGTGTAGTCGTGGAAGCTCGAGGCCGGCACGCCGTCGGTCAGGCGCAGCGCGTTGAGCATGAACTCGAACGGCAGTTCGTCGGCGCCGACGTCGCGCGCCTCCTGCACCGCGTTGCCGGCCATGGCCTGCGCCATGTAGGTTGCCGGATGCTTGTGCCGCATCTGGCGCAGCACGCGCTGCGGGAACGACAGCTTGCCGTGCGCCCCGGCCCCGATGCCAAGGTAGTCGCCGAAGCGCCAGTAGTTGAGGTTGTGGCGCGCCTCGCGATGCGGCTTGGCATACGCCGAGGTCTCGTAGTGCCGATAGCCCGCCGCGGCCGTGCGCGCTTCGATCCAGTCCTGCATCTCGTACGCCGTGTCGTCGTCCGGCAGCGCCGGCGGAAACTTCGCGAACAGCGTGTTCGGCTCCAGCGTCAGGTGGTACAGCGACAGGTGCGTGGTGCCGTAGCCCAGCGCGGCTTCGACGTCCGCCTGGCATTCCTGCAGGGTCTGGCCGGGCAGCGCGTACATCAGGTCCAGGTTGATGTTGTCGAAACTGGCCTGGGCGATGTCGATGGCGCGGCGTGCCTCGGTGCCGCCGTGAATGCGGCCCAGTGCCTGCAGGTGCCGGTCATTGAAGCTCTGGATGCCGATCGACAGCCGGTTGATGCCGCTGGCGCGGTAGCTGGCGAACTTGTCGGCTTCGAAGGTGCCGGGATTGGCCTCCATCGTGATCTCGGCATCGGCGTCGAGCGGCAGCAGGGCGCGGATATCCGACAGCAGCCGGTCCATGCCCGCCGCCGACAGCAGGCTGGGCGTGCCGCCGCCGATAAACACGGTATGCACCGGACGGCCCCATACCAGCGGCAGCGACTGCTCCAGGTCAGCGCGCAGCGCATCCAGGTAAAGGTCTTCCGGAATCTCGTGGTTGTCCGCGCCGGGCGCGGCGTGCGAGTTGAAATCGCAATACGGGCACTTGCTCACGCACCACGGGATATGCACGTACAGCGACATCGGCGGCGATCCGGTCAGGCTTATCTGCCCGGGCTTGAGCCACAGCTGCTTGCTGTCGACGGGCACGGACGCGGAGGCCGGTACGATCGGAATCATCGGGTGGCAGGCTCCGCGGCGTCGGCTTGCAGCCGGGCCGCCAGCGCGCGCAGCGCCTGCGCACGGTGGCTGACGCGGTTCTTCTCTTCCGGCGGCAGCTCGGCCGCGGTCTTGCCCAGCGCCGGCAGCAGGAAGTGGGGGTCGTAGCCGAAGCCGCCCGCGCCGCGCGGCGCGTCGACGACCTCGCCATGCCACACGCCTTCGGCAATGATCGGGCACGGGTCATCGGCGTGGCGCACGAACACCAGCACGCAGTAGTAATACGCGTGGCGGTTCAGCTTGCCGGCCAGTTGCGAGACCAGGTAGGCGTTGTTGGCCGAGTCCGACCTGGCCTGTCCCGCCATCTGCGCATAGCGCGCCGAATAGACCCCGGGCGCGCCGCCCAGCGCCGGCACGCAGATGCCGGAGTCGTCGGCCAGCGCGGGCAGCCCGGCAAGCCGGCTGGCGTGGCGGGCCTTGGCCAGCGCGTTCTCGACAAAGGTGGCGAAGGGCTCTTCGGCCTCGGCGATGCCGAGCTCGCCCTGGGTTACCACGTCGAAACCGAGCGGGGCCAGCAGGGCGCCGAATTCGCGCAGCTTGCCGGGATTGTTGGAAGCCAGGACCAGGCGTTGCATCGCGGGCTCCGTGGCTCAGGCCAGGCCCAGCGCTTCGCGCTGGAGCTGCACCAGCCGGGCGATGCCGGCTTCGGCCAGGCGCGTCATGGCGTCGAGGTCGGCGCGGCTGAAGGGCGCGCCCTCGGCGGTGCCCTGCACTTCGACAAAGCCGCCGCTGCCGGTCATGACCACGTTCATGTCGGTGTCGCAGTTGCTGTCCTCGGCGTAGTCGAGGTCCAGCACCGGCACGCCGTCGACCATGCCGACCGAGACCGCGGCGACATGGTCGCGGATCGGGCTGGCGGCGATCAGGCCGTCGCGCAGCATGGTCGCGACCGCGTCGTGGGCGGCGACAAAGGCGCCGGTGATGGCCGCGGTGCGGGTGCCGCCGTCGGCCTGCAGCACGTCGCAGTCGAGCTGCAGGGTGTATTCGCCCAGCGCCGCGAGGTCGAACACCGAACGCATGGCGCGGCCGATCAGGCGCTGGATTTCCTGGGTGCGGCCGGTCTGCTTGCCGCGCGCGGCCTCGCGGTCGGAACGCGTATGCGTGGCGCGCGGCAGCATGCCGTATTCGGCCGTGACCCAGCCTTCGCCGCTGCCTTTCTTGTGCGGCGGCACCTTGGCCAGCACGCTGGCGGTGCACAGCACCTTGGTATCGCCAAAGGCGCACAGGACCGAGCCTTCGGCGTGGCGGGTGTAGTGGCGGGTAAGGCTGATGGAACGCAGCGCATCGGCTGCGCGGCCGCTTGGTCGCATGAGATGGTCTGTCCGCAAGGGAAAAGAGGAGAGACCGCGATTTTACCGCTGCCGGCCGGTGCGCGCTGGCGCTGCGCCCCGGCGGGCCCCTTGCGGGTGCCATCACCGCATCAGGTTGCTGGTCTTGTCGATGGCGGCACGGATCTCGGCGATCGAGCGCTCGATCTCTTCCTCGGACAGCAGGTCGCTGTCGGTGCCGTTGCGCTCCAGGATCGAAGTGGTGAAGGCATTGAGCGGCAGGGTGTCGGTCATCACCGCATCCTGGCTGGCAGTGGTGTTGTCCAGCTCCCACATCATGGCGATGCCGGTGGTGTTGTCGGCACCTTCGCCGGCCTGCTGCAGCGCCTGGTCGATCAGCGCCGGCACCGCCTGCACTACCGACAAGCGCGACAGCTTGTCCACCAGCGCCGGCTCGTCCAGCGGGCCCCACAGGCCGTCAGAGCAAAGCAGGGCGACGTCGCCCGGATCCAGTCGCAGCGGCCCGCCCAGGTCGATCAGCGGCAGGTTGGGCGACCCCAGGCAGTAGTAGAGTTTGTTGCGCTCGGGGTGGTTCGCCACCTCCATCGGCAGCACGCGCTCCTGCTGCAGCAGGTTCTCGATTTTGGAGTGGTCGCGCGTGCGCGTCAGCAGCCGGCCCTTGCGCAGCAGGTAGTAGCGCGAATCGCCGGCATGGGCCCAGTGGATCTGGCCGTGCTGCACCAGGCAGCAGACCACCGTGGTGCGGGGCACGTCGGCCATCTGGTTGGCCTCGGCATAGCGGTGGATCTCGCGGTGCGCCAGCATGATGGTGTCCTGCAGGAACTCGGCCGGGTTGCGCACCGCGGGCCGCGCCTGCAGCTGGAACTGGCGCGCCAGCGTCTGCAGTGCCTGCTGCGCGGCGACTTCGCCGTGGGCGTGGCCGCCCAGGCCGTCGGCCAGCACCATCAGCAGCGCATCGCGCGTGAAGCAATAGCCCATGCGGTCCTGGTTGATGCGGCGGCCGCCTTTCCTGCTTTCCTGGTAGACAGAGAATCGCATGTTGGCTGGTTGGCTTTCTTGGGGTTCGATGGCCCGGGAGCACGCGCATAGGCGCTGCGTCCGGGTTTGTGATTCAGTCGACGCTCGCGCCGGATGCCGGCTCGTCGCGCCGGCGCAGCAGCGTCAGGAAACGCGAGGTCGCGGGCGCTTTTTCCGGCGGCATGGGGGCGGGTGCCGGCGCCTGGGTCGCGGGCGCCAGCGTCTGCTCGCCCAGCGCGTTGGTCTGCTCGCGCAATTCCTTCTGCAGCCGGAATACGCTCTGCGGGCGGCCCGATGGCTCCAGGCGCAGGCACCACTCGACCAGGTCGACCAGGCCGTTGGTATAGCTGCTGCGCAGCCGCATCAGCGCCTCGCCCATGCGGTCGTCCTTCTCGCGCTGGTTGGCTTCCTGCGGCGGCAGCCCGGCCATGCAGGCGTAGAGGGTCGCGCCCAGGCTGTAGATGTCGGTCCACGGCCCCAGGTCGGTGTGCTTGCCGTACAGTTCCGGCGCGGCAAAGCCTGGCGTGTACATCGGCTGGAAGCGCGCCGCCTCCATCGTCAGGGTCTGCCGCGCGGCGCCGAAATCGAGCAGGATGGGGGACTCGTCCTCGCGCAGGTAGATGTTGCCGGGCTTGATGTCCAGGTGCAGCAGCTTGTGGATATGCACTTCGCGCAGGCCGCTCATCAGGTCGTGGAAGACCTTGCGGATGAAATGCTCGCGCAGCACCTTGGCGCGCCCTTGCTGCCGGGCCGCCAGCACATGTTCCTGCAGCGTCTTGCCCAGCTCGTAGTTCATCACCATGTAGACGGTGGCGTTCTCGCGGAAGAAGTTCACCACGCGCACCACACTGGGATGGGAAATGCGGGCCAGCGAGCGGCCCTCTTCGAAGAAGTACTTCAGGCCCAGCCGGAACGCCGCGGCATTTTCCTCGGGCACCACGGGGATCAGTTCGCCGGGGTTGCGCCGCGCCAGCGACGACGGCAGGTACTCCTTGATGGCGACCGGGGCGCCGGTCTCGTCGGTGGCCAGGTAGACGAAACTGAACCCCCCGCTGGCCAACTTCTTTACAATACGATAGTTGGACAGCAGCGTGCCGACGGGCAGCGGTGCACTCTTCGGTTGTGGCGTGCCCTTTGGCTCTGTCATGGGAATAGACCGGAGTTGCCCCCGCGGATTTGCCTCAGGATTGTCCGGGCTAATCGGTCACTTGTAAAGAACACAAATACGGGCGTTATTGCCCGCCTTTCAACGTTTTGAGGGCGCCCCCGCAGGCTACGCCGCGCGCCGGCCGGGCGGCAGGCCGCGGCCGCTTCGCGCCGGTGCGGCGCCAAGCACGAGAACAACCAATGATCCACAGCATGACAGGCTATGGCCTGGCGACGCGCCAGGCGCCATTGACCAACGCACAGGGCGAGCCCAGCGGGCGCACCGCGTCCGTTTCGGTGGAATTCCGCACTGTCAATTCGCGTTTCCTCGACCTGTTGTTCCGGGCCCCCGAGGAGTGCCGCGCGTTCGAGCCGGCGTTGCGCGAGATGCTGATGGCCGAGCTGTCGCGCGGCAAGCTGGAATGTCGCATCAACCTGCAGCGCACCGATGCCGGCGGCGCCACGCTGGCGCTGAACGACGGGCTGCTGGCCCAGATCCGCGCGCTGGAGACCACCGTGGCTGCCACCTTCAGCAGCGCCGGCACCCTGCGCATGGGCGAGATCCTGCGCTGGCCCGGCGTGCTGGTCGAGCCGGAGCTGTCGCAGGAGTCGCTGCGCGAGGCCGTGCTCGGCGCCGCGCGCGAGGCGCTCGACCACCTGCTCGAAGCGCGCCGCCGCGAGGGCGACGCGCTCAAGGCCACGTTGGTGGAGCGCATCGACGCCATGCTGGCGATCGTCGAGCGCCTGAACCCGACCATCCCGCAACTGATCGCGCATCACCAGGAAAAGCTGACCGAGCGCCTGCAGGAAGCCTTCAACCTGGCAGCGCCCAACGGCATGCCGGCGATGAGCCGCGACGAGATCGCCGAGCGCATCCGCCAGGAAGCCACCGTGTACGGCATCCGCATCGATATCGCCGAAGAGCTGTCGCGGCTGCAGGCGCACCTGAACGAAACGCGCCATATCCTGAAGAAGGGTGGCCAGGTGGGCAAGCGCCTGGACTTCATGATGCAGGAGCTCAACCGCGAGGCCAACACGCTGGGCTCCAAGGCCGCCGCCAAGGAGCTGGCCGATGCCTCGATGGAGCTCAAGCTGCTGATCGAGCAGATGCGCGAGCAGGTCCAGAATCTAGAGTAAGACAGTCACCGAAACATCATGAGCCCAACTTCTCCATCGGCCGCCAGTCAGACCCACGCGACCCCGCACACCGCCATCGACACCGTCTACCCCGGCAACCTCTTCATGGTGGTGGCGCCCTCGGGCGCGGGCAAGTCGACGCTGGTCAACGCGCTGCTGGCGCAGGACCCCGCCATCCGCCTGTCGATCTCGCACACCACGCGCGCACCGCGCCCGGGCGAAGAGGACGGCCGCGAGTACCACTTCGTCACCGTCGACGCCTTCCGCGGCGCGCGCGACCGCGGCGACTTCCTGGAGTGGGCCGAGGTGCACGGCAACTACTACGCGACCTCGCGCGTGTGGATCGAACAGCAGATGGCGCAAGGCAACGACGTGCTGCTCGAGATCGACTGGCAGGGCGCGCAGCAGGTGCACCAGCGCTTTTCCAACGCGGTGGAGATCTTCATCCTGCCGCCGTCGCTGACCGCGCTGGAAGAGCGCCTGAAAAAGCGCGGCCAGGACGAGCCCAACGTGATCGTGCGCCGCCTGCTGGCCGCGGGCAGCGAAATGGCCCACGCCTCGGAGTCGGACTACGTCATCATCAACGAGGTGTTCGACGATGCGCTGGAACAGTTGCGCAACGTCATCAGCGCCACGCGGCTGCGCTTTTCCTCGCAGAAGGCGCGGCACGCGGAGCTGTTCATCGAGCTTGGCATCCACTGAAACGATGCCCGCCGATCGCAGCCGCGCGGAGCGCCGCCGGCGTTTCCCGCCGCGTGCTGTAAAATAGCAACCCAACGTAAGGTTTTGTCCCAAGGTGGATTTGATATGGCGCGTATTACCGTCGAAGATTGTCTGAAACACATTCCGAATCGTTTCGAGCTCGCGCTGGCGGCCACGTACCGTGCGCGCCAGCTGGTGCAGGGCCACACGCCCAAGGTCGAAGCGAAGGACAAGCCGACCGTGGTGGCACTGCGCGAGATCGCGTCGGGCCAGGTCGGCATCGAGATGCTGAAAAAGGTCCCGACCTGATCGACCAGGCGGCCCATGGCTCATTCCTGCATCGTGCCAGCACTGTTCCAGGCTCTCCAGCCGGATTACCCGGGCCGCCGCCATGCCATCGCCGCATCCGCCCTCCAAGCCTCCATCCCAGCCGTCGCCGACCGCCGTCGTGCCGGCGCCTGGCGATGCGGCCCCGCCCGCGGCGCGTAAGCGCACCATTCCGGGCCAGTCTTCCGTGAACGCGCGCACCGGCGCTCCCAATCTTCCCGATCCGCTCGGCGACGATGTCGTCGGCGAGCGCGCCGTCGCGCCCGCGCTGGCACCGGGCAAGGCGCGCGGCGCGGCAGTGCAGGATGAACTGGCCGCGGCGCAGCAAGTGGTGCCGCCGGCAGCCGACAGCCTGTTTATCGATGCAGTGCTGGCGCAGTCATACCGGCATTTCTTCGGCCCGACCTCGCAGCCGGCGGTGCCGCCGCGCCAGCAGGTCATCTCCATCACGCGGCTGATGGAGAAGCTCGCGTACCTGAAGGCGCCCGACCTGGCGCGCGTGCGCGAGGCCTTCCAGTTTTCCGACGAGGCCCACCTGGGCCAGTACCGCCAGAGCGGCGAGCCCTACATCACCCATCCGGTGGCGGTGGCCGAGCTGTGCGCGGACTGGAAGCTCGACGTGCAGTCCATCATGGCGGCGCTGCTGCACGACGTGATGGAAGACCAGGGCATCACCAAGAGCGAGCTGGCCGAAAAATTCGGCCCCAAGGTCGCCGAACTGGTCGATGGCCTGACCAAGCTGGACAAGCTCGAATTCCAGAGCCGCGAGCAGGCGCAGGCGGAAAGCTTCCGCAAGATGCTGCTGGCGATGGCGCGCGATGTGCGCGTGATCCTGGTGAAACTGGCCGACCGTACGCACAACATGCGCACGCTCGACTTCGTGCCGCCGGAGAAACGCCGCCGCATCGCGCTGGAGACCATGGAGATCTATGCGCCGATCGCGCACCGTCTCGGTCTCAACACGATCTACCGCGAGCTGCAGGAACTGTCGTTCAAGGTCGGCTCGCCGTTCCGCTACGCCACGCTCGAAAAAGCCGTCAAGGCCGCGCGCGGCAATCGGCGCGAGGTGGTCAAGCGCATCCTCGAGGCCGCGCAGAAGGCGCTGGCCGATGCCGGCATCGTCGCCGAACTGTCCGGGCGCGAGAAGACGCTGTACAGCATCTACCGCAAGATGCACGACAAGCAGCTGTCGTTCTCGCAGGTGCTGGACGTGTACGGTTTTCGCGTGGTGGTGGAAACGCAGATGCACTGCTACATGGCGATGGGCGCGCTGCATGGCCTGTACAAGCCGATGCCTGGCAAGTTCAAGGACTACATCGCGATCCCCAAGATCAACGGCTACCAGTCGCTGCACACCACGCTGGTGGGACCGTTCGGCACGCCGGTGGAGTTCCAGATCCGCACGCGCGACATGCACCAGATCGCCGAGGCCGGCGTGGCCGCGCACTGGATGTACAAGCACCAGGCCGACCACGCCAACGATATCCAGCAGCAGGCGCACCAGTGGCTGCAGTCGCTGCTCGATATCCAGAGCCAGACCGGCGATTCGCAGGAATTCCTCGAACACGTCAAGATCGACCTGTTCCCCGACGCGGTCTACGTGTTCACGCCCAAGGGCCATATCCGCGCGCTGCCGCGCGGCGCCACCGCGCTGGACTTTGCCTACGCGGTGCACAGCGACCTGGGCAACCAGTGCGTCGCGGTCAAGATCAACAACGAGATGCTGCCGCTGCGCACAGAGCTCAAGAGCGGCGACATCGTCGAGGTGGTGACGGCGCCGTATTCCAAGCCGAATCCCGCCTGGCTGTCGTTCGTGCGCACCGGCAAGGCGCGTGCGGCGATCCGCCACTACCTGAAGACTACCAAGCTGGACGAGGCGATCCAGCTGGGCGAGCGCCTGCTGGAGCAGTCGGCGCGCCAGCTCGGCATCGAGCTGAAGGCGGTGCCGCAATCGGTGTGGGACCGCATGATCCAGTGGACCGGCAACAAGCAGCGCGAAGACATCTTCGCCGACCTTGCGCTGGGCCGGCGCGTGCCGGCGGTGGTGGCCAAGCGCATGGAGATCCTGCTGCAGGAGCTGTCCGGCGATGTCGACAGCGCGCTGCTGGCGGCGGTGCAGACCTTTGCCGGCGAGGAAGCGCCGGCGGTGCCGATCACCGGCGACGAGGGCATGTCGATCATCTTCTCGGCGTGCTGCCGCCCGATTCCGGGCGATTCCATCGTCGGCTACCTGGGCAAGGGCGAAGGGCTGCAGATCCACGTGCAGGACTGCAAGATCGCCAAGCGCCTGCACAGCAAGGATCCGGAGCACTGGATCGAGGTCATGTGGGCCAAGAAGACCTCGCGCGCCTTCGATGTGTCGATCAAGGTGATGGTGCGCAACGTCAAGGGCATCGTCGCGCGCGTCGCGGCGGACCTGACCGCCGCCGACGCCAACGTTGCCCACGTGGCGATGGAGCAGCAGGACGCCGGCCAGCAGGAAGCCACCTACATGCAGTTCATCATCCAGGTGCAGAACCGCCTGCACCTGGCCAACGTGATGCGCGGGCTGCGCCGCAACCCCGACGTCATCCGCATCTTCCGCGACCGCAACGACAATTAGGCGGGCGTTTTAGGATGGCCCTGGCGTCGTTGCGCGGCCTTGCCGTACCGCTTGTACTGTCTGCGGCCGCACGTCTAGCCAGGACCGCCCTAAAACGCCCGCCCGCCTATTGTTTCTTCGCGGGGTAGCGGACTTCCAGGATGTCGATCTGCTCGACGCCGGCCGGCGTGCGCAGCGCCACGGTGTCGCCTTCGCGCGCCTTGAGCAGCGCCTTGGCAATCGGCGAGATCCAGCTGACGTGGTTGTGGTCGAGATCGACTTCGTCCATGCCGACGATGGTGATGGTGGTCTCTTCGCCCGACGCATGCGCGTAGGTGACGGTAGCGCCAAAGAAGATCTGGTCGTTGTCGCCCTGCAGCGATGGGTCGACCACTTCGGCCTTGTCTAGGCGGCGCGTCAGGAAGCGGATGCGGCGGTCGATCTCGCGCAGGCGCTTCTTGCCATAGAGATAGTCGCCGTTCTCGGAGCGGTCGCCATTCGACGCCGCCCACGACACGATCTGCACCACGTCGGGCCGCTCGACATCGATCAGGTGCATCAGCTCATCGCGCAGGCGCGCATAGCCTTGCGCGGTGATGTAGTTCTTGGTGCCGGGTGGCAGCGGCGCTGCGCCTTCGGGAAGATCGTCGTCCTCGTCGCCGGAGGACTCTTTGACAAATGCCTTGTTCATGGTCCGGATCACTTCTTCAGTCTGCCATTATAGGAAAAGCCCGCTGGTAGGCCGCCTCGGGCCACGCCGCTTCGACCCGACCCAATAAAGATCACAAAAAAGTTGGAAGGGGGCTTCCCAAAAACGAAAACTAGGTTATAATCTTTTTCTCGCGTGCGGCTGTAGCTCAGTTGGATAGAGTACTTGGCTAC
>JABFVP010000651.1 GCA_013362725.1 Cupriavidus sp. | reverse complement strand
CATTCGGTGCCGCGCGGTCCCACGCAGACCAGGCTGCGCGGATGGTCGCTGTGCTGCGGAATGGCATAGACCCGCATGCCCTCTCGGAACAGGGGATGCTTGGTGAGGCGTTCGTTCATCAGTTCAACGAAGCGCTGGGGGGTGACGACCGGCTTGTCCATTGCATGCTCCTGCGGCCTTGGCCGCCGTACCCATTTCTTGGGGCGGCATGGCGACCAGGTCAGTAGAGGCCAGGAAGATGACAGGCAGGTGGCGGAAAAGCGCACCGGGCCGCAGTGCGTGCCCGGGACGTGGCCGGAATGAAGAATCGCGGGCAATGCATCGCCCGCGTTGCCACTGCCACGCTTCCAGACTAGGTCACGCGGCGCGCAGTGCAAGTGAATCGCGATATTTTGCTGGTGTCAGGTGATGCGCAATTCGCCTGCGGCGCGCGGGCCGTTCAGGATGCCATTGCCGGCGGCCCAGCATGCGGCTTCGGCTTCCGCGTAGGAGCTGTAGGTGCCCGGTGCCGCGAGCGTGCAGTCCTCGTCGGCGGCGCCGCAGCGTTCTTCCATGACGATGCGCCAGGTGAACTGGCCCGTTCCGTCCTCGAGGATATGGAGCACCAGGGTGCGGTGGTCGTCAGTCAGCGTGAGAGGCAGAGTCGACATGGGTGTCTCCCGTTCGCAGGTAGGCGCATTGATGCTAGCAAGTGTGCGCCGCAAATGCCATGAGGGATTTACGGGCGGGCCATGGCAAGATACGGCCTTTGCGGCAGTTGCCGCGCCGGATCTTGTCGCCCGAACATGCCTCTCTCGCCCGAGCTCAACCAACGCATCGCCGCCCTGACGGCGCATTACGACGCCGTCGTGCTGCCGCTGTGGACCGCCTCCGGCTGGAATCCCGACCTGTTGCTGCCCTATGAAGGGCTCGATGGTGGCAGCGCCGCGCCGCTGCCGCCGGCGCGCTATCGCGCCATGGCGTGTGCGCGCCAGCTGTACGTGTTCTCGCTGGCAGGGCAGCAGACGCATGCCGATACGCTGTTCGGCTCGCTGCAGGCCTATTTCGGCAATGGCGAAGGCGCGTGGATCTACAGCGTCGACCCGGCCGGCGCGCCGCTCGACAGCACACGCGACCTCTACACCCATGCCTTCGTGATCTTCGCCTGCGCCGCGTATTACGCGCGCTTCGGTAACGAGGATGCGCTCGAGGTGCTCGATGAAACCGTCGATATCGTCGAAGACCGCTTCGCCGACGGACAGGGCCTGTACCACGCCGCGCTGACCGAGCACTTCCGGCCCAAGGGTGCGGGCGTGCTGCAGAACCCGGTCATGCACCTGACCGAGGCCTACCTGGCCGCGCTGGATGCCACCGGCGACGAGTGGTATGCGGAGCGACTGCGCGAGATTGCAATGGCGGTGCAAGAGCGTTTTGTCGATGCCGCCAGCGGTTGCGTGGCGGAGTTGCCGCAAGGCAGCGCGGACAACCGCATCGAGCCCGGGCACCAGTTCGAATGGTTCTCGCTGGTGGCTGGCAGGCCGGCGCTGTTTGGCGATCTGCCGCTAGCGGATGCCCTGCGACGCGCTTTCGCGTTCGCGCAGCAGCACGGCGTAGCGGCGGGCACGCTGGGTGTCTGCGCGGCGCTGGAGGCGGGCGGCGCACGGCTCGACGGCACCGAGCGCATCTGGGCACAGACCGAGTTTGCGCGCGCGCTGGCAGTGGAAGGCTCGGCGCAGTCGCTGGCTACGCTGGCTGACTGGGCCGCGCAGTTCCGCAACCGTTTCCTGTCTGCGCAAGGCTGGCATGAGTGCCTGGCGCCGACCGGCGACGTGGTGCGTGCGGAGATGCCCTCGACCTCGCCCTATCACCTGGCGACGTCTTACCAGGCGCTGGCTGCGGCGGCAGGGCTGCAATGGCCCGCACCGGGGGCATGACCGCACGGACCAGGACGTTGTCAATTCTTTGCAGTTGCGGGCGGAGCGCGCGTCTACACTCAAGCCCGCGCTCCGGCCTGCATCGCAATCCTTCTTAACTACCTGGTCGTCGTTCTGAAGTTGCGGGCCGAAGCGCGCCTGCCGGCTTGACGCGCACAGCCATTTGCTCGAAGCGCTTGTGCGCCTGGGTTTCGGCGTGGTCGTTCAGGATCAGGCACAGCAGCGTCAGCAAGGCTGCTGCGATCATGCTCAGCGCAATCCAGGCCAGGCAGTGCTTGCGTTCCATGGTGGCGGACAGTGGGGCGTCATCAGTGCGCGAAGTTTAAGCGCGCGTACGCCGGGCGATTGTCAACCTTTGCAAACGCAGCCGCTTTGAAGGCTTCTGACCTTCGTTCTTACTCCGTAACGCCGTGCTGGTGCAGCAGCCGCTCGCATTCCTCAAGCATGTCGTAGGCGAACGCGGACTGGTAGTTCGGGTCGAGCGCTTCCATCATTTCATGCGCTGCATAGAGGCCGGCCTCGCGCGACAGGGTGTCGGCGAGCTGGCGCGCAAACTGGTCGCTCAGTTCGGACAGCAGGCGCCGTTCCGACAGCGGCAATTGCAGTTTCGAGCGCGACAGCCATTCACCGGCCAGCGTGGCGCCCTGGGCGTCGGTCATCCACTTGCGGTGTTCGTAGTAGGCCGACAGCCGTTCCGCGGTCAGCGCGAACAGCAGCGCCTTGCGGGTATTGAAAACGATCCGGCGGGGTGGGGCGAGGGTCATGCTTGCAGCTTGGTGCGGACCGGCGCAGCGGGCCGGCCGTGGTCATGTCGGAGGCGGTCAGGTGGGCGCGGCGCCGGCCTGCGCGAAGCGCGAAGCGAGCCAGGCGCCGATCTCGGCAATCTCTTCCAGGCACACCGCATGGCCCATCGGATAGGTGTGCCATGTCACCGGATTCGGCCGCGCCTGCACGAAATCGCGTGCGGCCACGCCCATGGCCAGCGGCACCACGTCGTCCTGCGTGCCATGGGCAGCGAACACCGGCGTGGCGGCGTTGGCCGGGTTGGCTTCGGCAGCGAGCGCCGACGGTGCGGGGATGTAGGTAGACAGTGCGACGATGCCGGCCAGCGGCTCCGCGTGGGTCAGTCCGGCGGTGTAGGCGATGGCGCCGCCTTGCGAGAAACCTGCCAGCACGATGCGCCCGCTCGGGATGCCGCGCGCGTTTTCTCGTGCGATCAGGGCGCGGATGGCTTCGCAGGATGCGCGGATGCCGGCCTCGTCGGCACGGCGGCCTGCCTGGTCGAGGGAAACGATGTCATACCATGCCGGCATGACATAGCCACCATTGCAGGTCACCGGTATTGCCGGCGCATGCGGGAAGACAAAGCGCACGCCGGGCGCGGCCGGCAGCCGCAACTCGGGCACCACCGGGGCGAAGTCGCTGCCATCGGCGCCCAGTCCGTGCATCCAGATAACGGCGCAGCCCGGATTGGGCGCGGTTTCAATTTCGATCGCGGGCAGCAGTTCGCTCATGGGGCCGGTTCCTGGGGGGGGTCTGCCTGCGCCACGGGGGCGTCAGGCAGCGCGAGTATCGCACAGGTCCGGACCTGCCTTGCCGCATGCCCTGGCACGCGTCGCGGCATGGTGTCCGCTTCAGGCTGCGGACGGAACGATCGGCACCGTGGTCAGGCCGGGCGCGCGCGCCGGCAGCTCG
>JABFVP010000367.1 GCA_013362725.1 Cupriavidus sp. | reverse complement strand
ACGCTGGCCGAACCAGTGCAGTTCCAGGCATTCGCGCAGGCGCATGCGGGCCCGGTAGAGCATCGCCCAGGCATTGGTCGCGCTGATCTGCAAATGCTGACAGATTTCCTCGGTGTCCAGCTCCAGCCATTCGCGCATCATGAAAATACGCCCGGTGCGCGCCGGCAGGCGATCTACACAAAGCTGCAGGATCTCGAAGAACTCGCGGCGCTCGAACGCGCGCTCCGGATCGCCCCAGTCGGAGGGCGGATCCTGGTAGTGGCCGTTGCGCGTGAACAGGGCGTCGAAGGCGTCGTCGTCGGACTGCGGCTGGCCATCGCCGTCGGTGGCCAGTGCCAGCCTGACTTCGCGCCTGCCGCTGCGCAGCGCGTCGATGATCTTGTGCTTGAGGATGCCGACCAGGTAGGTGCGCAGCGCCGACTGGCCGGCAAAGCGCTCCGGATGCTCGAGCGCGGCCAGCAGCGTTTCCGAGACGGCATCCTCGGCCACCGCCTCGTCGCGCAGCTGCAGGCGCGCGAAGCGCAACAGGTAGGGGCGTAACGTCTGCAGTTCGACGGGGTCGAGGCTCATCTAGGATCGGGGCGGTTGCCTGGACGGATGCGCCATCATACCCGGGCCCTCGCCCTTGCCGGTATGCCGCAGTGGTCAGCCGATCCCGCGGAACTGCCCGCACAGGCGGAACACGTCCATCGACAGCGGAATCTCCTTGGCCTTGCCGTAGCGCGTTGCCAGCTTCAGCAGTTCCTTGATGTCGCGCCCGCTCGCGGTGGGGTAGGCATCGGTCAGCGCATCGATCAGCGCATCGTCCAGTTCCGCGCCGAACTGCGCCGCCTGCAGCCGCCACAGCCGCACGGCATCCTCGCGGCACGGCGTCGTGTAGTGGATGGTGGCGATGCAGCGCGACAGGATGGCATCGTCGACATCGCCGATGCGGTTGGTGGTCATGAACAGCAGGCCGCTGAAGTACTCCAGCGTGCGCAGGAACTCGGCGACGATGGCATTGTGCTCGAGGTCGTTGTCGCGGCGGCGGATATAGACATCGGCCTCGTCCAGCAGCAAGATCGCGTTCCAGCGCATGGCGCGGCGCAGGATGGTCATCAGCGTCGCCCCCACCGACGCCGCGGTGGTGCCCAGCTGCCCCGAGTGCACGCGGTACAGCGGCTTGCCGACCACCTCGGCATAGACCTCGGCGGTCAGCGTCTTGCCCAGTCCGGGCGCGCCCTGGCACAGGATGGTGGTGCCGCCGGACTTGCCCGGCACGAAGTCCGGCGCCAGCATGTCCATGTGCGAGGTGAGGATGTCGATCAGGTCGCGGTGGTGCGCGGGCAGCACCAGCTTGTCGCGCAGGGCGGGCTGGTAGCGGTACTCGGCCAGGTGCTGAACGTGGACCCAGATATTGCGGTGCCACTCCAGGTGGAACAGGTGCACGTAGCCATGCAGCGGCACCCGCTCGAAGCCGTCCATGATGCCCGCCTCGCGCCAGAACGACGGGTCGCAGGTCATCTCGAAGCGGCGCTCCAGGCGTTCCTCGTCGTTTACGCAGCGCGCGCCGGCGGCGTCGGCAATCGGGATCAGCTCCGCCGCGCCCTTGGCATCGACCGAGAACGCCGCGCGCGTCGCGACGAACTGCGCGCCGAAGCCGCGCTGCAAGCGCACGAAGCGCTGCGCGTGCTGTTCATATTCCTGGCGGAATTCCGCGCACTCCTTGTAGAAGCCGAATTCGGCCAGCAACTCCGGGATGGTGCGGTTGGCGATATCGTCGCGCGTGATCACCATCGACGTGGTCATGCCCGAGCGGCGCAGGTGGTGGTCGGTCAGCGCCGAGTTGGCCGATTGCATCGTATTGGCGAGCAGGTCCACCACCACGTAGGCCATGCCCTGCTCGGGCAAGACATAACGCATGCGGCGTACCAGCCAGGGCAGCAGCACGCCGTCGCGGTTGCGCTGGTACAGCCAGCCGTCGATGGCATCGCGCGACAGGTAGGCGGCCAGCCCCGCCACCAGCTGGTCCAGCCCCGGAATCACGCGCGCCTGCGGCGCGTTGTAGATGTTGTCCAGCGCCAGCATCTGGAACATCAGCGCGCGCTCGTTCTGCGTCTTGCTGAGCGTATAGAGCGAACTGAGCGCATGCGCGTCGAATAGCTTGCTCGACACCAGCATATTGCCGTGGCACACGCCATGCTGCTGCAACTGCCGGGCCAGCGGCGAACCGGTTTCGATCATCGCCAGCAGGGGATGGATCAGCGCCTCCGGAATCTCGAAATCCATGTACCGCACTCCCGTTCAATGGCGTGGCCGCGCCCGGCCAGCGGCCAGGGTTTCACTGCAGGAAGAATTCGATCGCACGCTCGACCACCGGCGCATGGATGACATGCGGCCCGTCGAACTCGACGTACTCCACCTCATAGCCCGCGGCGCGCAGCCTGGCCGCATGCGCGCGCCCGCTGGCAATCGGCAATTGCTCATCGGCGAGCCCGTGCGCGACAAACACCTTCGGAATGCCGGTCTGCATGAACACCGACATGAAGCCGCCGGAGAACGCGATTACATGGCTGGCGATATCGCCATTGGTAAGGCCCAGCGACAGCGCGTAGCTGGCGCCATCCGAGAATCCGGCGAAGGCCAGCCGCCGCGGATCGATCCGGTAGCGCGATGTCACCGCGCTCAGCGCCTGGTGCAGCCGCTGCAGGTCCGGCCCGTTGCCGCCAATGACGATGTCCCAGGTGGGATAGAGCGAATGCGGCGCCAGCACCAGGAAGCGGTGCCGCTGCGCATGGGCTTCGAGATGCGGCAGGACTTTTTCGGGGAAGCCGCCGGCGCCGTGGAACATGACCATGAGGGGCACTGGGGCGTTGGCTGGCAGTCCTTCCGGGACGAACAGCACGGCATCGCGTTCGTCGGCTACGCCAAGCCGGTGCCGGCCGGCGGGCAGCGTTCCCGCATGCGGCGTCGCGGCGGCAAAGGACATGCGGCCGAACAGGGACGGGTCGAGCATGGCGTCTCCGGCGGGCGGCTTCGAGGCCGCACCAATATGGTGATATTTTGTATATTACATACAAACTTCACCCGGCGCTAGCCGACCCATGCGAATGATTGAGCGCGCTGAAGTGCTGGTCGCGCTTCACCTTCGATCGATAACAATCTCGATCCGCCGATTCAGCGCCCTGCCAGCTTCGGTCCGGTTGTCGCCGACAGGGTCCGCCGCGCCGCGACCAATGATCGAGATCCGGCCATGTCCGGCACCGTGTTCTTGCAGATAGCGTCCAACCGCCATGGCGCGCGCCTGCGACAGCGCAAGATTGGATGCATGACCACCCTGCCGACCCACCGAAGCGTCGGTGTGTCCAATCACGGTAACCGGATCCTCAGTACCCGCCAGTACCATCGCAAGCTGGTCGAGCTGCCGAGAAAGTTGGGGCAAGATTTCGGCCTTGCCGGCTGTGAATCCGGCATCGCTGCTGAAGAGCAGATAGACGCGATCTCCCCTCTTGCCCAGGCTGGTACCACCAGCGGCGATGTCTGGCGCCAGCAAACGTGCCAGGCGCTGATCGACCGACACTTGCTCGGCAAAGACCCTTGCCGAGAGCTGATCGACCTGGTTCGCCAGAGCC
>JABFVP010000576.1 GCA_013362725.1 Cupriavidus sp. | reverse complement strand
ATGGTGCCCGGACCCGGGATCGAACCGGGACGGCCGTGAGGCCGGCAGATTTTAAGTCTGCTGCGTCTACCTGTTTCGCCATCCGGGCCGGAGGGCTTGCGGCCGTAGCTTACGCGATGCTTCGCGGACGGTCGGGCCCCGGAAAAAACAAAAGCCCGGTCTTTCGACCGGGCTTTGTCCTGGAGGCCTCGAGCGGAATCGAACCGCTGTAAACGGATTTGCAATCCGGTGCATAACCACTCTGCCACGAGGCCGAACCTTGCTGCGGACCTGAACTTGCCTGCGGTCCGCTTTGAAACCATTGTGCCACCAAGTCGATGGCTGTCGAATCCGTGAACGAATCCGGGGCACCGGATTCTTCCACATCTTGGCCCCGTCGCGAAGCGGAGGCCGGAAACAACAAGGCCCCGCACGCGGGGCCTTGGTTGAGGGTTACCCCTCTAATTTGGAGCGGGAAACGAGACTCGAACTCGCGACCCCGACCTTGGCAAGGTCGTGCTCTACCAACTGAGCTATTCCCGCAGAGGAAGCAACATTTTAGGCATCAAACGAAATGTGTCAACCACTTTTTTCGTTTCGGAAGAGGCCGTTGCCGTCTCTTCCTGCCGCCAGTCCTGCATGCCACCGCCGGACCGATCATCGAACACTGCCGCCGTTCGCGATGTGCATATTCTCTATGAATGCGCGTCCGCGCGCAATACCGGCCACGCAGCTCGCAGATACGCCAGGCCCGACCACAGCGTCAGCAATGCAGCGGCAGCCAGCAGCCATTCACCGATCAGGAACACCGGCAGCCCCATGAACGGTTCCCGATACAGCAGGCATACCAGCGCCACCATCTGCACGACGGTCTTGATCTTGCCGATCGAGGCGACCTTCACCGTCGCACGCTGGCCCAGTTCGGCCATCCATTCGCGCAGCGCCGACACGGCGATCTCGCGACCGATGATCACCGCCGCCCACAACGCCATCCAGACGGTGTGGTGGCTCTGCACGATGATCACCAGCGCGGTGGCCACCATCAGCTTGTCGGCCACCGGGTCCAGGAACGCGCCGAACGCCGAATACTGGTTGTAGCGGCGGGCAATCCAGCCGTCGAGCCAGTCGGTGATCGAGGCGAAGGCGAAAATCATCGCCGCGGCCACGTTGGTCCACTTGTAGGGCAGATAGAACACCAGCACCAGCACCGGGATCAGCACGATCCGCAGCAGGGTCAGCATGGTGGGTACGGTCAACTTCATCCTTCACTCCGTGAGCCCCGCCTGGAGCCCAGCTTTCAATCCGAATCCGGGCCGCCCGGGGCGTCCAGCCCGTGCAGGGTCGCATAGATACGCTCGGCCAGGGCCTCATTGATGCCCTCCACCCGTGCGATTTCCTCGACCCCCGCGGCCTTGAGCCCCCCAAGGCCGCCGAAATGCTTCAACAGATTAGCGCGCCGGCGCGGCCCGATGCCGGCGATGTCCTCAAGACGGCTGGTGTTGCGGGCCTTCTGCCGGCGCCCGCGGTGGCCGGTGATGGCGAACCGGTGGGCCTCGTCGCGGACCTGCTGGACCAGCTGCAGCGCCGGCGATTCCGCGCCCGGGCGGACGGTACGACCGTCCGGCAGCAGCAATTCCTCGTCGCCGGGCCGGCGTGCCGGGCCCTTGGCCACGCCGATCATGACCACGCCCTCGACACCGAGGTCGTCCAGCGCCGCCCGCGCCTGGGCCACCTGCCCGGCGCCGCCGTCGATGAGCAGGATGTCGGGCATCACCCCGCCCTCCTCCACCGCGCGGCGGAAACGCCGTTCGATGGCCTGGTGCATGGCGGCGTAGTCGTCGCCCGGTTCGATCCCGGTGATGTTGTAGCGGCGGTACTGGCCGCGCACCGGCCCTTCGGCGTCGAACACCACGCACGAAGCCACCGTGGCCTCGCCCATGGTGTGGCTGATGTCGAAGCATTCGATGCGCGACGGCAGGTCCGCCAGGCCGGCCAGGTCGCGCAGCGCTTCGGCGCGGGCGTGCTGCGCGGCGTGGCTGGTGCGCTCGCTCGACAGCGCCAGTTCGGCGTTGCGCTTGGCCATGTCGACGTAGCCGGCACGCTCGCCGCGCACGCTGTGCTTGATCTGCACGCGACGCTCGCCGGCGCTGGACAGCGCGTGTTCGATCAGCTCGCGATCGGGAATGTCGCGATCGAGCACGATCTCGCGCGGCGGCGGTTGCTCGCCGTAGTACTGCGACACGAACGCGGCCAGCACTTCTTCCGGGCTGTCGCTGCCGTTGGTCTTGGGGAAGAACGCGCGCGTGCCCAAGTTGCGCCCGTCGCGGAACGCCAGCAGCAACACGCACGCCGCCACACCGGTCATGGCGATGGCAAGCACGTCCAGGTCGGCGGCGCGGCCGTCGACGTACTGGCGCGCCTGCAAGCTGCGGATCGAAGCGACCAGATCGCGCAGGCGCGCGGCTTCCTCGAAATCCAGGCGCCGGCTGGCCGCTTCCATCGACTTCACCAGCTCATCACCGAGTTCGTCGCTGCGGCCTTCCAGGAACATGCCGGCGCGATTCACGCTCTCGGCGTAGTCGCGCGCCGGCACCAGGCCGACGCACGGCGCGCTGCAACGGCCGATCTGATGTTGCAGGCAAGGCCGGCTGCGGTTTCGGAACACGCTGTCTTCGCAGCTGCGCAACTTGAACAGCTTGTGCATCAGATTGAGCGTGTCGCGCACCGCGCCGACGCTGGCGTACGGACCGAAGTAGCGCCCCGGGACCGCACGCGGCCCGCGGTGCATGGCGATGCGCGGCCAAGGCTCCTGCGTCATCAGCACGTAGGGATAGCTCTTGTCGTCGCGCAGCAGCACGTTGTAGCGCGGCTTGAGCGACTTGATCAGCTGGTTTTCCAGGATCAGCGCTTCGGTCTCGGTGCGCGTCACCGTCACTTCCATGCGCGCGGTCTGCGCCAGCATGGCCATGATGCGCGCCGACTTCGGCGTGGCGTTGAAGTAGCTCGATACGCGGTTTTTCAGCACGCCGGCCTTGCCGACGTAGAGCACGGCGTCGTCGGCCGCGATCATGCGGTACACGCCCGGCGCGGTGCTGAGATTCTTGACGAAGGCCTTGCCGTCGAAGGCCGCAGGTGCGGTGCGGGTCATGGGCGGCAGCGCGCCCCGCAGGCAGGCGCCACGGCGCGGGAGGTCGGGACGGCGTGGGCGGTCGGAGCGATCACGAGCATGACGACACAGGGGTTGGGCCGATTATGCGGCAGCGCAAGGCCCGCACGGAGCAAGTCGCCAGGCTCGCGCCCTCAGCCCAGGCGGCTGGGGTACTCGTGGCGCAGGCGGGCGATCAGGCCGTCGGCGGCGCGGTCCAGCAACTGATAGACGTGCTCGAACTGCGCCGCGCCGCCCGTGTACGGGTCCGGCACCTCGCCCTCGGCCTCGATGCCGGTCCAGTCCAGCAGCAGCGCCGAGCGCGCGGACGCGTCGTGCGGCGCCCGCGCGCGCACGTCGCGCAGGTTGCTGCGGTCGGCGCAGAGCAGCCAGTCGAAGCGACGGTAGTCGGCCGCCGCCAGCTGGCGCGCGCGCAGGCCGCTGATGTCGATGCCGTGCTCGGCCGCGTTGGCGACGGCGCGGCGGTC
>JABFVP010000387.1 GCA_013362725.1 Cupriavidus sp. | reverse complement strand
GGCGACCTTGTCCAGGATGGCATTGGGCGTCCCCTTGGGCGCATGGACACCGGCCCAGTGCGCAATCTGCAGGTCAGGGAAGCCTTGCTCCACCGCGGTGGAAAGCTGCGGGTAGGCCGAGATGCGCTGCGTCCACGTGGTGGCCAGCGGCTTGAACTTGCCGTCATGCAGGATATGCGGCAGGGCGATGATGCTGGCCTCGGAGGTGCCCTCCACCTGGCCGCCCAGCACGGCCGTGGTGCTTTCCGACCCGCTCTTGTAGGGCACCGGCTGCAACTTTGCGCCGTACTTCACGTTCAGGATCTCCGCGACGAAATGCGGCGTGCTGCCGGTGCCGGCGGTGGCGAAATTGAAGCCGCTGCCTTTCTTCGAGGCCTCGACGAAGTCGCGCAGGTCCTTGTAGGGGGCGTTCTTCGGCACCACGATCACCGACGGCGCCAGCCCGATCATCACCACCGGCACCAGCGCGTCGTCCTTGAACGGCATCGACTTCTTGATCATGCTGTTGGAGATCACGCCGGCGGCGCTGATCAGGAAGATGTAGCCGTCCGGCGCGCTTTTGGCCACCAGATCGGCGCCCACGGTGCCGCCCGCACCGGGCCGGTTCTCGACCAGCACGGTCTGGCCCAGCGCCTTGCTGGCGCCCTCGGCGGCCGCGCGCGCCATGAGGTCGTTGGCGCCGCCCGCTGCGAACGGCACGACGAAGCGGATGGTCTTGGTGGGCCAGGGGTCTTGTGCGTTGGCCGGGCTGGCCGCGACGAGGGCAGCCGCGGCAAGCAGGCCGAGCGTGAATCGGTTTTTCATCGTCAAGTCCTCTCTCCTTTTCGGGGTTGAACACCAAGGCAGGCCGCGGCACGTCTTCCACTCTCGCCTCCCCGCGACACTAGCCCGAGTGCAGTGCCGACATTGTCACTCATCCGCTCGGCGGACGATCGCTATGTGACTCTACCCTTGTCCCTCGCCATGTACCTATATGCGCAAGACCGGAATGGTCAATCTAAATTCATATATATGAGTTGGTTGACATGGATGAATCCAGCGCCTACCATCAATTTCACGCCCGACCCACAAGAGGAGACAACGATGATTCACGTAGTGCTTCATGACGCCAGGGACACCGTCGCGGTGGCCGTGGTGGAAGGGATCCAGCCCGGCACCCAGCTCAACGCCTGGATCATGGACGAAGACAAGGTGGTAACGGTGACCGCGCTGCAGCCGATTCCCATCGGCCACAAGGTGGCGCTGCGCGACATGGATGTGAACGACACGGTCTACAAGTACGGCGTCGACATCGGCAAGGTGGTGGCGCCGATCAAGGCCGGCCAGCACGCCCACGTCCACAACATCAAGACCAAGCGCTGGTAAGCCGGGCGCGCCGCGCCTGCGTTCCATTCGCCTGCATTCCGCTTCCATTCCGCTTCCATCGCGCATCCAAGGATCCACGTCATGTCCGTGATCGACCAAAACACCACCTTCTGGGGCTACCGCCGCGACAACGGCCGCGTCGGCGTGCGCAACCACGTCATCATCCTGCCGCTGGACGACCTGTCCAACGCCGCCGCCGAGGCCGTCGCCGCCGCGATCAAGGGCACCATGGCGATTCCCCATCCGTACGGCCGCCTGCAGTTCGGGCCGGACCTGGACCTGCATTTCCGCACGCTGATCGGCGCGGGCAGCAACCCGAACGTCGCCGCGGTGGTGGTGATCGGCATCGAGGAGGGCTGGACCAAGAAAGTGGTCGACGGCATCGCCCAGACCGGCAAGCCGGTGGTCGGCTTCGGCATCGAGGGCCACGGCGACCACGACACCATCATGCGTGCCTCGAAGGCGGCGCGCGAGTTCGTGCAGTACGCCACCGCGCTGCACCGCGTGGAGTGCCCGATCAACGAGCTGTGGGTGTCGACCAAGTGCGGCGAGTCGGATACCACCTCGGGCTGCGGCGCCAACCCGACCGTCGGCAACGCCTTCGACAAATTGCATCCGCTGGGCACCACGCTGGTGTTCGGCGAGACCTCCGAGCTGACCGGCGGCGAGCATATCGTCGCGGCGCGCTGCGCCAACGACGAGGTGCGGCACCAGTTCATGGCGATGTTCGAGCGCTACCAGGGCATGATCGACCGCTGGAAGACCTCCGACCTGTCCGAGTCGCAGCCGACCAAGGGCAATATCGCCGGCGGCCTGACCACCATCGAAGAGAAGGCGCTGGGCAATATCCAGAAGATCGGCAAGAAGTGCACCGTCGACGGCGTGCTCGACAAGGCCGAGGCGCCGACGCATCCGGGGCTGTGGTTCATGGACTCGTCTTCGGCCGCGGCCGAGATGGTCACGCTGTGCGCGGCCGCCGGCTACGTGGTCCATTTCTTCCCGACCGGGCAGGGCAACGTGATCGGCAACCCGATCGTGCCGGTGATCAAGCTGTGCGCCAACCCGCGCACCGTGCGCCTGATGAGCGAGCACATGGACGTCGACTGCTCGGGCCTGCTGCAGCGCGAGCAGACGCTGGACCAGACCGGCGACAAGCTGCTGGAATGCATGCTGGCCACCATCAACGGCCGCTGGACCGCGGCCGAGGCGCTCGGCCACCGCGAGTTCGTGCTGACCCGCATCCACGAGTCGGCATGATGAAGCGCATCTGCATCAGCGAGTTCATGGACCCGGCCGCGGTGCAGGTGCTGGGGGCCGGCTTCGACCTGCGCTACGAGCCAGGCTGGGTGGACCGTCGCGGCGAGCTGCTCGAGGTTCTGGACGGGGCGCACGCGCTGGTGGTGCGCAACCGCACCCAGGTGGATGCGGCGCTGCTCGCCAGCGCGCCGGCCTTGCGGGTGGTGGGGCGGCTCGGCGTGGGGCTGGACAATATCGACGTTGCCGCCTGCCGCGCGCGCGGCATCCGCGTGATTCCCGCGGCCGGGGCCAATGCGCGTTCGGTGGCGGAGTACGTGGTGACCACGGCCGCCGTGCTGCTACGCGGCGCCTACCTGTCCAGCGCCGAGGTGGCGGAGGGCCAGTGGCCGCGGGCCAGGCTGTCGGAGGGCCGGGAGGCGCTGGGCAAGACCCTGGGCCTGATCGGCTTTGGCGACATCGGCCGGCAGACCGGGGCGCTGGCACGCGCCTTCGGCATGGAGGTCATCGCCTGCGATCCGATGCTGCCGCCAGACGACCCAGTGTGGTCTGCCACCGGCGTGGCCTGCGTCTCGCTCGACGCGCTGCTGGCGCAGGCCGATGCGGTCAGCCTGCATGTGCCGCTGGTGGCCGCCACGCGCAACCTGATCGATGTCGGCCGCCTGGCGGCGATGAAGTCGGGCGCGGTGCTGATCAATACCGCACGCGGCGGCGTGGTCGATGAAGCGGCGCTTGCCGGCGCGCTGCGGGCCGGGCATTTGGCCGGCGCCGCGCTGGACGTGTTCGACAGCGAGCCGCTGCCCGCGGGCAGCGCGCTGCGGGGCGTGCCCAACCTGATCCTGACACCGCATGTCGGTGGCGTGACGCGCGAAGCCAATGCGCGCGTATCGATGATGATCGCCCGCGAGGTGCGGCAATCGCTGGAGCAGATGCCATGAGCCGGATCGGGTTGCAGGAACTGGAGCGCGTGGCCGCCGCGGGCCTGCGCCGGGCCGGCGCCAGC
>JABFVP010000372.1 GCA_013362725.1 Cupriavidus sp. | reverse complement strand
GACCAGCTCGCCCGCGCCGGCGCCGCCGGTGAAGGTGGTGCCGTAGACCAGCGCCGCCGGGCCCAGCGATCCGGGCGGGCCCCCGAGTGTGACTGGCCCCTGCGCCGGGCATGAGCCGGTGTCCGCGCATTGCGGGGGCGCCTGCGTGCCGGCGCGCGGCGCCTCCTCATCGCCGCTGCCGCCACCACAGCCGGCCAGCGCCGCGGCAACGCTCACCCCTGTCACAACCAAAGTCCTGCGCCAAAGCCCCGACATGGTCATTGCCTGTCTCCTGTTTTTTCCTGCGACCCCTGTTGCCGGATCGGTGGTCCGGCTCTGCGTCCGGATCCTGTCGTGTGCGGCGACTGTCGCCGCGCGCGGGTTGCAGCGTCAATAGAGCGGCCGTTCCAAACGGGCGCGGCCGCGCGCGGCGTGTGCCGCGTCAGAAGCGATACTCGGGATTGGCCGGGTCGAACGCCGAGGCCTCGAAGGTCTTGCGCACCAGCTTGTCGAACACGATCTTCTCGGCCATGTTGCCGTCGGCATCCCACGCGGTTTCGACGCGGATATACGGATGCTTCAGGTCCAGCATCAGCTGCACCCGCTTGGCGTAGTACTGCGGCGCGCCGGCCGGCAGGTCCCAGGTCAGCGCCACCATGCGCACGCCCTGCTCCTGCACGATCTCGGCCTTGGCGTATTTCTCTGACAAGCCGGCGGCGCGCAGCGATTTCGCGTCGCGCTCGAGCATCGACAGCACGTACTGGAAGCCCAGGTCGCGCGCGGTATGGTTGGATTGCGAACGCGCCAGCGAGCCGTCCAGTGCGATCCACATCGAGGTAAAGCCCAGCACGCCGCCCAGGTGGCCGTACATCTCGTCCTTGCGGCGGGTCTCGTCATACAGGATTTCCTGGCCCGCCTGCGCCCCGCCCGGCAGCCA
Organism: Cupriavidus sp.; assembly: GCA_013362725.1. Lineage (GTDB taxonomy): Bacteria > Pseudomonadota > Gammaproteobacteria > Burkholderiales > Burkholderiaceae > Cupriavidus. Next base: position 11,988 of record JABFVP010000372.1, on the reverse strand, counting down.
CTTCGCATAGAGCTGGCGCGGCGCATGGCGGTAGCGGATCTGCATCTTCGCGGGCTGTTCCTGCCACTGGCCGTTGAGCCGTTCCTGGCGCGACATCCAGTACTCGTATTCGGGATAGCGGTTCATCTCGGCGCGCGCCCACTTCAGCAGCGCGTCGGGCTGCAGCGCCTGGAACACGGCCAGCACCTGCGCATCGGACAGGCGCGCGAGCTCGCCGCTGGCGACCTGGCGCGAGAACAGTGCGGCCTGCTGTGCCGAGGGCAGGTCGTCATAGGCCGTGCCTGCCGCGCCGGCAGCGGTGGCCGGCTGGGCCATGGCCACGGGCGGGAACGCCAGCGGCGCGGCAAGCAGCCCAAGGATGGCGCCGGCGACGGCAAGCTGCCGCAGTGTGCGCGATGGTCGGGTCGATGATCGGGTCGGCGGATGAATGGACACGGCAGCTTCCTCCTCGAGACAGTCAAAGCGAACAGGGTCACCGCAGCGCGGGCGGCATGGGGCCGGGCGCACGGGTCCACGGGGCCGCGGCGCGGCCTCGCTGGGTGGATCGACGGTTCAGGTTGCGTAAGCGCGGCGGCGCCGTGCCGGCGGTAACCGGCGGCGGCGCCTGCCGCTATGTCCTGGTGCGCATTCGCATCCAGTCATCCAGCGGGTTGCTGGGAAAGCTCACGGTGTGCTCGCGCGCGCGCACCGGCACGCTGCTCACGGCGGCACGCTTGGTGCCCGCGTTGCGCACGGTGCGTGCGCTGGTGCGGGCCTTGCCGAGGGCGGCGGCGGCATGGCTGGCCGCGTCTTCCATGGTGGCCGCGGTCGCGGCCACGCTGGCATCCGGATCATTGGCGGGACTGCCGGCGCGCTGCGCGCCGTGCTGCTGGTCCTCGCCCAGCTCGAACACCGACTGCAGCGCCGACAGCTGCTCCGCACCGGGCTGCGCCACGTTGAGCACGGCTTCCACCATCGCGGTGAGCTGGGCCAGTATGTGCGCATCGCTCATCTGCCGGCCCTGCGTGAACGCGGGCAGCAGGCTGGTCAGATCCTCGCCGGCCAGCACGCCGGCCAGCGCCTTGAGCGCGAACTGCAGGCGCCAGCCCAGCTCATGCCGCGGCAGCGCCGGAATGGCGCGCGCAAAGGCATCGAAGAAGCGGCCGTACACCGGCGCGTAGTGCTCCAGCAGGTATTGCTGGATAAAGGGCGAGGTATCGGAATACACGCGACCCAGCAGCCGCAGGAACGACGGCCCGCCCACCGCCGGGTCGCGCGCCATCTGCAGCGCGGGCACGAACAGCGCGCCCATCACGTGTTCGCAGCGGATGGCGTGGCCGGGCCAGCGCGCTTCGCACGCATCGAGCAATGCCAGGCGCCGCGCATTGAGCGGGTCCAGGCGCCGGCTCAACACGGCGTGCATCATGATGTCCTTGCTGCGGAAGTGGTAGTTCACGGCGGCCAGGTTGACGATGGCGCGCGACGTGACCTGCCTGAGCGAGGTGGCTTCATAGCCGACCTCGGTGAACAGCTTTTCCGTGGCGTCGAGAATCCGGGCCTTGGTGTCTCCTGCCGAGCTTCTGCCGGTCTTCATGGGGGCGCTTCTCTCATCTGTACCGCGATAAACCCCTGTGCAATTTGCTGCGCTGTCCGCTCCCTGCTCTGACGGCATACGGATGCTTGAAACAGCTGTACGAAGCCTATCCACCGCTTCGGGCGTTTCACAAGCGCTGAATTGGAATGGGCATTCTAAAAGCCGGGGTTGTGTTGGCAATCGCACCACATTGCTCGCCAAACCATGCAACGGGCATGCTGGCCGCATGCCTGCGCAGCCAGACAAGCTGCTATTGCCGGCCTTGCGCGAATGCATCATGACGTGAGGTTTCGCGCCAGCGCGTCGGCGTTCTGCGCGCTCAGCGCGAACACCGACAATTGCGGGTTCGCGCCCACGCTGGTCGGGAACACCGAGCCGTCGAACAGCGACAGGTTGGCCAGCTGGTGATGGCGGCCGCGGCTGTCGACCCCGCCGCGGCGCGGGTCGTCGCTCATGCCGCAGCCGCCCATCAGGTGCGCGGTGAACAGCGCGGTGCGGAACGGCTTGAGCGGCAGCCGCGCAATGGCGTCGCGGGCTTCGGGCCAGCTGCGGTATTCGGTGGCGTCCACGTGCGCGGGCCGCACGCGTTCGGCGCCGGCGGCGAACTGCGCCTGCGCCATGCTCAGCCACGCGCGCCGCACGCCGTCCCAGGCGTAGTCGGTCATCTCGTAGTCCAGCAGCGGGCTGCCGTCGGCGGCCAGGCGCACGCGTCCGCCCGGGCTGTCCGGCACGAAGCCGTCGCGCAGCAGGGCCAGCATCGCCTGGGTATGCGGCAGCTGCGCCATATCGCGTCGCAGCGCCTCGCCGACGCCATTGACCACGCCCGCGCTGATGCCCGGGAACATCGGCGGCACCTCCAGCTTGTAGCCCATCGGCCCGGTCGCGCCGTCTTTCCACTGGAAGTGGTCGGAGGCGATGGACTGCGGCGCGCCATAATAAGGATCAATGCGCTCCGGCATCCTGGCGATGCTGATATTCACCGGATGGATAAACGTTCTTATGCCCAGCCGCTGATGCGGGTCCGGCGCGCGCGAGCGCAGCAGCATTGCCGGCGTGTTGATGGCGCCGCCGGCGGCAACCACGTGCCGGGCGCGCACGATCACGCCGATGCCCGTCGGCGTATAGCCGTCGGCGCCGAGCGCTTCGCCGGTGACCGCGCGCACGCGCTTGCCGTCATGGTCCAGCGTGCGCACGCGCACGCGGTGCACCAGCGTCGCGCCGCTGGCCAGCGCCGCGGGAATGGTCGACACCAGCATCGACTGCTTGGCGTTGACCGGGCAGCCGAAGCCGCAATAGCCCGAGTTCCAGCAGCCCTTCACGTTGCGCGGGATCACGTGCCATTCCCAGCCCAGCGTCTCGCAGCCGCGCCTGAGCACGTCGTTGTTGGGGTTGGGCGTCATCGCCCACGGGGCGATGCCCAGGCGGGCCTCGACCTTGTCGAACCACGGCGCCATCTCGGCCTCGCCGTGGCCGGTCACGGCGTGGTGCGCGGCCCAGTGCGCCAGCGTCTGCGGCGGCGTGCGGAAGCTGGACGACCAGTTGACCGTGGTGCTGCCGCCCACCGCGCGGCCTTGCAGGATGGCGATGGCGCCGTCGGCGGTGGTGCGCGCCGCGGCCTCCTGGTACAGCTCGCGATAGGCGCGGTTCTCGTCCATGTCGCGGAAGCTGTCCGAGGTGCGCAGCGCGCCTTCTTCCAGCAGCACTACGCGCAGGCCCGCGCGGCTGAGCGCTTCGGCGCTGATGCCGCCGCCCGCGCCGCTGCCGACGATGACGACGTCGGCATCGAGCGTGTGCGTGGTGGTGAAGGCGGAGGCGTCCAGTACCTTCCAGCCGGCGGCGATGCCGGCATCGTAGAGATTGTCGATGGCCATGGCGGGGTCAGGCGTGCAGCGCCCGGTAGACGGCCGCATTGGGGCCGGGATAGCCGCAGCCGGCCCACGCGGCCGGCTGCGCGTAGTAGCCCACGCTGCTGAGCTTGACCAGCACCACCGCGCCGGCATTGAGCGTGGCCAGCCGGCTGGCGCGCCAGCGCGCCAGGAAGGCCTGCATCTGCGCCGGCGTGGCGGCGCTCCAGTCCTGGCGGATGCCGGCCAGCGCCCAGCGCAGCGGCGTGCTGGCCAGCAGGCCGAACAGCTTGCGCAGCTCGGCTTGCGCGCCCGCGCCCATCGCGGCGCAGGTGGTGTCGATATTGCGCAGTGCGTCGTGCTCCAATGACGCCCGGCGCGGCGGCGGTGCCTCCGCCAGTTCGGTGACGATGGCCGGCAGCAGCGCGCGGAACATCGCCACATCATCCGGACGCAGGAACGACATGCCGGCCTGCGGGGCCGGATCGACGGACGAGCAACCGGCCAGCGACGGCACCAGCGCGGTACACGCCAGCGCGGCCGAGAAGCCAAGGCCTATCTTGAGGAAGCCGCGCCGCGTCAGCGCGTGCAGCGCATCGGCATTGGCCGCCACGCGGCGGTGGTCAGGGTTGGGGCGCATCAGGGTCTCCTTGCGTCAGTCTTTTGTCTTCGCCGTGCTGTGCGGGCGGGCAGGCCCGCATTGACGCTACCCGGAGTTTGGATAAAGATCGGTGCCCGGTCTTGATCCCGCATGACAGGTGATTTGATGCCACGCGCCACTCCGCTCGATGGCGGTGCCGGTGCCGGTGGTACGCAGGCCGGCACCATCTCCTCCGGCACCGTCTCGCTCGCCTACCTGCGCGCCGTGCTCGACCACGGCGAGCGCCAGGGCATTGCCCCGGCCGAGCAGCTGCGCGCGGTCGGCGTGCCGCCCGAGGTGCTGCGCGAGACCGGGTCGCAGACTGCCGCGCGGATCCCCGGTGCGGCCTACCTGGCGCTGATGGACTGGCTGGAGCAAGCCACCGGCGACGCCGATGTCGGCCTGCGCGCCGGCGCCGCCTTCGCGCCGCGCCACTATGCCGAGATGGGGTACGTGGTGCTGACCACGCCCACCGTGCGCGACGCCATCCTGCAGGGCATCCGCTACGAAGTGCTGGCCAACGACATCGGCGGCACCCGCCTGATCGAAACACCGCAGTCGGCCTGCATGACATGGGAGGCGCGGCATGCGACGCTGTCGCGCCATGCACACGAACTGCATATGGCCACTTGGGTGGTGTTCGCGCGCTGGCTGATCGGCAGCCAGCATGTGGCGACGCAAATCGAATTCCCGCACGCCGCGCCCGCCGATACGCGTCTGCATGCGGAGGTGTTCGGCTGTTCCGTTGTCTTCAGCGCCGCGCGCCATGCCATGCATATCGACCGCGCGCTGCTGGACCTGCCCTCGCTGCAGGCCGATGCCGGCATGCAGGCGCAGATGACGCGCATCGCCGACTCGCAGCTGCAGCAGATCGTGCCCGCGGGCGCCGACGCGCTGGCGCAGGCGCGTGCCTGCATCCGCGCGCGGCTGCCGCAGGGCGAGGTGCCGATCGCCGACGTCGCCGCGCACCTGTGCCTGCCGGTGCGCACGCTGCAGCGCCGGCTGCAGGCGCAGGGCATCAGTTATTCACAGCTTGTGGATAACGTGCGCCAGGCGCTGGCCCGGCAGTATCTGGCCGAACCGGGCCTGAGCCTGGCGCAATGCGCGATGCGGCTCGGCTATTCCGAACAGAGTGCCTTCACCCACGCGTTCAAGCGCTGGACCGGTGAAACGCCGCATGGCTGGCGCCGCAAGGGCCGCACCGCCTAGCGCTGGTTTGTTGCGCGTGCGCCTTCGTCAGTGGCGAAGCCGCAAAAGTCCTGCGGTTTCAAACGCACGCGTCCAGCGCCGTTGCAAGGGGCGATGCCGCCTTCTATCGCCGTTTGATGTGCGCGAGGCGCCGCTGGCAAACCGCAAAAATTAGAACCATCCTTCGATTCACGGCATTGACCACCCCCGCAGCGCTTCCTACGATGACATTCATCAATGTCACAATAAACACTGTCGTAAAGGTGAGGAGCGCGCATGAATGCACCCGCGGAGTTGCCGCAACAGGCACCCCCTGCCCCTGAACACACCGACATCGCCATCATTGGCAGCGGCTTTGCCGGGCTTGGCATGGCGATCCGGCTGCGCGAACGCGGCGAGCATGAGTTCCTCATCTTCGAGAAGGCCGGCTCGGTCGGCGGCACCTGGCGCGACAACCACTACCCCGGCTGCGCCTGCGACGTGCAGTCGCACCTCTATTCCTTTTCGTTCGCGCCGAACCCCGACTGGTCGCGCATGTTCTCGACCCAGCCGGAAATCCGCGCCTACCTGGAGGACTGCACCGACCGCTTCGGCCTGCGTCCGCACCTGCGGCTGCACCATGAGCTGCGCCACGCCGCCTGGGACGAGTCCGCGCAGCTGTGGCGGCTGCAGATGGCCGACGGCAAGGTGGTGCGGGCGCGCGTGCTGGTGTCGGGCATGGGCGGGCTGAGCCGGGCTTCGTATCCCGACATCCCGGGGCTGGACACATTCGAGGGCGAGTGCTTCCACTCGCAGCACTGGAACCACGCCTATGCGCTGCGCGGCAAGCGCGTGGCCGTGATTGGCACCGGTGCCAGCGCGATCCAGTTCGTGCCGCAGATCGCGCCGCAGGTGGCGCAGCTGGACCTGTACCAGCGCACGCCGCCGTGGATCATGCCCAAGCCCGACCGCGAGCTCAGCGCCGCCGAGCGCTGGCTGTTCCGCCGCCTGCCGTTCACGCAGGCGCTGGTACGCACCGGCATCTACTGGATGCTGGAGTCGCGCGTACTGGGCTTCGTGCTGCATCCGAAGATCATGAAGGTGGTAGAGCGCGTCGCGCGCCGCCACCTGGCGCGGCAGGTGCGCGACCCCGCGCTGCGCGCGACCCTGACGCCGGACTACACCATCGGCTGCAAGCGCGTGCTGATCTCCAACGACTACTACCCGGCGCTGACGCGCGACAACGTCGACGTGGTCACCACCGGCATCGCCCGGGTCGAGCGCGACGCGGTGGTGCTGCGCGACGGCACGCGCCGGCCGGCGGACTGCATCATCCTCGGCACCGGCTTCCACGCCACCGACCCGCTGCCGCGCGGCGTGATCGCCGGGATTGGCGGCGTGGACCTGGTGGATGCGTGGCGCGACGGCGCGCAGGCCTACCTGGGGACCACGGTGTCGGGCTTCCCCAACCTGTTCTTCGTGGTCGGCCCCAACACCGGCCTGGGCCACAGCTCGATGGTGTTCATGATCGAGTCGCAGGTGGCGTACATCGCCGATGCGCTGCGCCAGATGCGCCGCGAGGGCGTGCAGGCGGTGGACGTGCGCGAGCCCGTGCAGCGCCGCTTCAACGAACGGCTGCAGGCGCGCCTGGGCCATGCGATCTGGTCCGCTGGCGGCTGCGCGAGTTGGTACATCGACCCGCGCAGCGGCCGCAACACCACGCTGTGGCCGGGCTTTACCTGGCAGTTCCGCCGCGCCACCGCCAGCTTCCGCATGACCGACTACGACCTGTACCCGGTGCGGCGCGCACTGCCTGACGAGAACGCGCTGCAGCCGGCAGATATCGCCACGGCAGCCGGTGCCTGACGCACGCATCGTGCCCTGATTCACCCGGAACAACGACAAACACACCGGAAGGAGACCGGACATGAAGGACTTCCGCAACAAGGTTGCCGCGATCACTGGCGCCGGCTCGGGCATCGGCCGCGCCCTCGCGCTGGCGCTGGCGCGCGAGGGCTGCCAGCTGGCGCTGTCGGACCGCAACGAAGCCGGACTGGCGCAGACCGTGGCGCAGGCGATGGGCGCGGCGCCGCATGCCCGCATCACGCAGCACACCGTCGACGTGGCCGACCGTGCCGCGGTCTACGCGTGGGCGGCCGCCGCGGCCGCAGCGCACGGGCGCGTCAACCTGATCTTCAACAACGCCGGCGTGGCGCTGTCCAGCACGGTCGAGGGCATGAGCTACGACGACCTGGAATGGATCATCGGCATCAACTTCTGGGGCGTGGTGTACGGCACCAAGGCCTTCCTGCCCTACCTGAAGGCCAGCGGCGACGGCCACGTGGTCAACACCTCGAGCATCTTCGGCATCTTCGCCCAGCCCGGCATGGGCGCCTACAACGCCAGCAAGTACGCGGTGCGCGGCTTCACCGAAGCGCTGCGGCAGGAGCTGGACCTGATTGACTGCGGCGTGTCGGCCACCACCGTGCACCCCGGCGGCATCAAGACCAATATCGCGCAGGCCAGCCGCGTGTCGGCCAGCGTCAACGGCTTCCTGGTGCGCGACGCGCAGCACGGCAAGGACGAGTTCGAAAAGTTCTTCATCACCTCGCCCGACAAGGCCGCGCGCGTGATCCTGGAAGGCGTGCGGCGCAACCGCCGGCGCGTGCTGATCGGCCCGGATGCCTATGCCGCCGACGCCATGGCGCGGCTGCTGCCCGCCGCCTACCAGTCGCTGGTGGTGCGGGAGACGCGCCGCAAGCGCGATCTCGGCAACGTGGTGGCGCCCGCTTCGGTGGGCCAGGGAGAGCGCCCGTGAACCGCGTTGCGATCGAAGCCGACGCGGCGCTGCTGGCGCCGCCGCGCACGCTGACGCGCTGGTTCGGGCAGGGCCGCGTTGGCCTGTTCAGCCTGTCGCGCGCGACGCTGGCGCAGCGCCATGCGCTGCCGGCCTCGCGCTGGGTGCGCGTGCTCGATGCGATGGTGCACTACACCGACGAAGGCCCCGCCGACGGCGAGACGCTGCTGCTGATCCACGGCTTCGGCGCATCGCTGCATACGTGGCAAGGGCTGGTGCCGGCGCTGGCGCAACGCTATCGCGTGCTGCGGCTGGACCTGGCCCCGTTCGGGCTGACCGGGCCGCTGCGCGATGCGCGCGGCCGCATCGACACCATGGACGTGCACCGCTACCGCGACTTCATCGATGCCTTCCTCGCCGCGCTGAACGTGCGCCGCGCCAGCGTCATCGGCAATTCGCTGGGCGGGCTGATCGCGTGGGACCTCGCGGTGCGCCGGCCCGGTGCGGTCGACAAGCTGGTGCTGATCGATGCCGCCGGCTTTCCGATGAAGCTGCCGATCTATATCGACCTGTTCCGGCATGCGCCGGTGCGCTGGAGCGCCCCGTGGATGCTGCCGGAATTCATCATCCGCGCAGCCACGCGCGACGTCTACGGCGATGCCGCGCGCGTGCCGGAAGCCACCTTCCGCCGCTACGTGGATTTCTTCTATGCCGAAGGCAGCCGCGAGGCGGTCGGCAAGATGGTGCCGAAGCTCGACTTCGCCCAGCTCGACACCCACCTGCTCGGCAGTGTGCGCGCGCCCACGCTGGTGCTGTGGGGCGAGCGCGACCGCTGGATCCCGCCGGCGCACGCGCAGGCCTTTGCCGAGCGCATTCCCGGTGCGCAGCTGCGCCGCTATGCGGGCCTTGGCCACGTGCCGATGGAAGAAGACCCGCAACGCGTGGCCGCGGACCTGCTGCCCTTTCTAGCCCGATGAGCTTGCCAACCAAGGAGACCGCCATGATGCCAGTCCGCCGTGACGTGCATCCCCACCTGCCGCCTGAGCGCATCTGCGACTGGCACGAGCGGGGCCGCCACGTCACCCATTTCCTCAACACGCTGTCGATCTTCTTCCCCGCCGGCGAGCGCTTCTTCATGGACAGCGTGCGCAACTACCGCGACCAGGTGAAGGACCCCGAGCTGAGCCGCGCCATCGCCGGCTTTATCGGCCAGGAAGCAATGCACACGCGCGAGCACATCTTTTACAACCGGCTGATGGAAGACGCCGGCCTGCCCGCCGCGGCGCTGGACCGCGCGGTGTGGTGGCTGCTGGACCTGCTGCGCAAGATCCTGCCCAGGTCGTGGCAGCTGGCGCATACCATCGCGCTGGAGCACTACACCGCGATGCTGGCCGACGGCGTACTGAAAGACGCGCGCCACCTGGGCGCGGACTCGCAGACCGGCTACCGGCAGGTGTGGACCTGGCACGCGCTGGAGGAAACCGAGCACAAGGCGGTGGCCTATGACGTCTGGAACACCGTGATGACGCCCGGCCCGTACCGCTACTTCGTGCGCACCTTCACCATGCTGACCACCACGGTGACGTTCTGGGCCATGGTGTTCGTGTTCCATATCGCGCTGGTGATGGGCGACAAGGGCTGCCGCAACAAGCTGAGCGGGTTTGGCAGCGCGCTGCGCTTCCTGTGGGCGTCGCCGGGCGCGCTGCCGCGCATGATCCCGGAGTGGCTGAGCTACTTCCGCCCCGGCTTCCATCCGTGGGACGACGACAACCGCGCCGAGCTGGCCCGCATCGATCCGCTGGTGCGGGAGATCGAAGACACCGCGCGCGCCGCCGGCGTCTCCACCCGGGCACCTTCGCTGCGGGGGACGGCATGACCATCTGGCAGTGCCGGATCTGTGGCTTCGTCTATGAAGAAGCGCTCGGCATGCCCGAGCACGGCATCGCGCCCGGCACACCGTGGGGCGCGGTCCCGCCGGAATGGAGCTGCCCGGACTGCGGCATGGCGAAAGCGGATTTCGACATGGTTGCGCTATAGGCGCGGAGGTGAGCTGGACAAGAGCTGAGGCGCTTCACAAGCTGACGGCGTAGCTCCCCTCTCCCGCTTGCGGGAGAGTGGAGCAAACCGTCGGCGCGCTAAGGCTTCCCGCCGCCCCCGCCCTCCTCATCATGCAGATGCTCGATGATCGCCGCCACCCGGTCCCCAAGGTACTTGTTGGCCGAGATCTCCAGCGCCCGCATCATCTCGGTCTCGGCCATCACCAGCGCCAGCGGGCGGATGCGCCACAGGATGTCGACCAGCCGCGGCACGTCCTGCGGCGGCGGCAGCTTGCCCTCGCCGAAGCGGTCCAGCTCGCGCACCACGGTGGCGACGATCTGGTCCGAGACCGCCTGGAAATGCCCGCGCGACTGCGCGATGATCTCCAGCACGTCTTCCAGCGCAAAGCCCGCGTGCGCGATTTCGGCGCCCGCGGCGAGCGCGCGCGGGCTGCGCGCAAGATAGCCCAGCCCGTCCGGTTCCAGCAGCCCCAGTGAGATCGCCTTGGCCAGCGCCGGGCGCGAGATCGCGCGGCCGAACAGACGCGCCAGCGCCAGGTAGGAATAGTGGCGCGGGGTCTCGTTGGTCCACGGGCTGCTGATCGCCGTTTCCAGGCCCAGGATCGAGCGCAGGTCGTGCCCTTCGACGATGGCCTTGAGCAGCTCGGTGATATTGGCCAGCGTGTAGCCGCGCGCCAGCAGGTGGTGGATCAGCTTGAGCCGCCCCAGGTGCGCCTGGGTGTAGATGCCCACGCGTCCGCGCCGCTGCGGCGGGTCGATCAGGCCGCGGTCCTGGTACGAACGCACGTTGCGCACCGTGGTGCCGGCCACGCGCGCCAGTTCGTCGATGGTGTATTCCGGGGCGGGCGGCGGTCCGGGTGGTGCGGACGCCGGGCGGTTCGGGGACGAGGGTTGGCGGCGCCGGGTCAGTGTCATGCCAAAAATTCTAACCGAGGAACGCGGCCGCCAAAGTGGCGGCGGCTTTTGCCGATAATGAAGGCATTGCCCCCACCCTGACCGGCCGTTTCCCATGCATATCCGCTGGCTCGAAGACTTCGTCTGCCTGGCCCAGGCCGGCAGCCTGGCGCGCGCCGCCGAGCTGCGCAACGTGACCCCGCCCGCCTTTGGCCGGCGCATGCAGGCGCTGGAGGTCTGGGCCGGTGCCCCGCTGATCGACCGCAGCGCCTTCCCGGTGCGGCTGACCGCCGAGGGGCGCCAGTTCCTGGAAGCCGCCCAGAGCGCGCTGCGCACCCTCGACGACACCCGCCTGGCGCTGCGCGCCGCGCATCGCGCCGATGCCAGCACGGTCACCATCGCCACCGGCAAGACGCTGGCGCGCTCGATGGTGCCGGCCTGGCTCGCGGGCCTGCGCGAGGCGCTGCGCCAGGATCCCGCGGCAGCGGGCTTCCGCACGCGCCTGTCGACCTTCCCGATGCACGACGCGCTGGCAATGTTCGCCGAGGGCGATGCCGACTTCCTGCTGTGCTACAGCCCGCCCGACCTGCCGGTGATGCTGGACGACGCGCGCTACCAGTTCCACCTGGCCGGCGTGGAGCGGCTGGTGTGCGTCAGCGCGGCCGATGCGCGCGGCGCGCCGCTGCACCGGCTGGGGACGGGCAAGGTCGCCGGCAAGACCGCGCCCGCGCCGGTGCCGATGATCGCCTACGCCGAGACCCTGACGCTCGGCCGCATGGTCAATCAGGAGATCGCGCGCCGCAAGCTGGCGCCGCGCCTCGACGTGATCGCGGTCAGCGACTTTGCCGAGTCGGTGCACGAGATGGTGCGCCAGCGCATGGGCCTGGCCTGGCTGCCGGCGCGGCTGATTGCCGACGACCTGCGCGACGGCCGGCTGGTGCGCGCCATTGCCGCCCCGCGTGATGAGGATGGCGGCGACCTCGCGCTCGACATCCGCCTGTACCGCCCGCGCGCAC
>JABFVP010000222.1 GCA_013362725.1 Cupriavidus sp. | reverse complement strand
CCAGCCTGTCGCGGATAAACCCCAGGAAAGCACGCACGCCCTCCGGCAGCGTGCGGCCCGCCAGCGTCTGCAGTTCGATCGCCCGGCTGCGCATGCCGCGTTCGCGGATGGTGGCGGCATGCAGCTCGCCGCGGCGCAAGCGGTCGCCCACGGTCACGCTGCCCGAGATCGACAGGCCGCCGCCATGCAGCACGAAGCTGGTCAGGGTTTCGAAATGGTTGGTCACCAGCACCGGTTCGAACACCATGCCGCGCTCGCCGCAGGCCAGGTCGAACAGCTGGCGCACGGTGTTGTCGCCCTCGGGCAGCGCCAGCGGGTACGGCTGCATCTGCGCCAGCGTGACGCTGCGAAAGCGCGCCAGCGGATGGTCCGGATGCATGATGGCGATCACCGGCGCCGCCTGCCGGTGCGCGATGCGGATGCCCTGCTCGGCGGCGCGGCTGTAGGTGATGCCGATATCCGCGTCGCCGTGCAGCACGATGCCGGTCACATCCGCAGGCGGCGCCACGCGCAGGTGGAACTGCAGGCCCGGATAGCGCTGGCGGAACTCGGCGATGATGCGCGGCAGGAACTCGATCGCAAATCCGGCGGAACTGGCCACGCGCACCCGGCCGCGACGCAGGCCCTGCAGCGCGGCGATCTCGGACACCACGCGGTCGGCTTCCAGCGCGCCGCGCAGCGCGTAGGCCGCCAGCAGCTCGCCGGCCGCGCTGGCCACCATGCCGCGCGGGCGGCGGTCGAACAACGGCACGCCGAGCAGGGACTCGAGCGCGGCGACCTGCCGGCTCACCGCCGACACGGTGACATTGAGCCGCTGCGCCGCCTCGGTCAGCGAGCCGCTGCGGACCACTTCCAGGAAATAGCGCAGCGAGGTGTCCTGCAGGCGATGCGACAACATGGGGGCGGGCTCCGGCCGGTTTGCGTTTTACGCAAGGATATTTGAAAAAAACGTCGATTGCGGGAAAGCTCCGGTCGCCCGTATGCTTTTTCCATACATCACCGGAGACCCCGCGCCATGGCGCCTGCCCAGACCCCCGCCACCTCGCCCGACCCGATCACCGACCTCGACGCGGTCGCGCTGTCGCGCGCCATCCATGCGCGCGACCTCTCCTGCGCGGAAGTGCTCGATGCCTTTCTCGGCCAGATCGACCGCCACAACCCCCGCGTCAACGCCATCGTCGCCGCAGTGGACCGCGACACGCTGCGCGCGCAGGCGCGCGGACTTGACGACGAACTGGCGCGCGGTGCCAGCCGCGGCCCGCTGCACGGGTTCCCGCAGGCGCCCAAGGACATCAGCCCGGCCGCGGGCATGGTCACCACCAAGGGCTCGCCGATCTTCGCCGGCCAGGTCAGCGACGCCGATGCCGTGATCTTCGAGCGCATGCGCGCCGGCGGCGCGATCTTTGTCGGGCGCACCAACTCGCCGGAGTTCGGCCTCGGCGGCCATACGTACAACCCGGTCTACGGCACCACCCGCAATGCCTTCGACCCTACCCGCTCCGCCGGCGGCAGCAGCGGCGGGGCTGCGGTGGCGGTGGCCCTGCACATGCTGCCGGTGGCCGATGGCTCGGACATGATGGGCTCGCTGCGCACGCCCGCGGCATTCAACCACGTGTATGGGCTGCGCACCTCGGTCGGATGCGTGCCGCACGGCCCGGGCGACGAAGTGTTCTTCCAGCAGTTCAGCGTGGCCGGGCCGATGGCGCGCAACGTGCCGGACCTGGCGCTGCTGCTGTCGGTGCAGGCCGGCTTCGATGCGCGCCTGCCGCTGACGCGCCGCACCGAGGCGCCCGGCACCTTTGCGTTGCCGCCCGAACGCGTCTGGACCGGCGTGCGCATCGGCTGGCTAGGCGACCTCGGCGGGCAGCTGCCCAGCGAAGCGGGGCTGCTCGACACCTGCGTGCAGGCCCTGATGCACCTGCGTACCCTCGGCTGCACCATCGATGCGGCGCTGCCCGACTTCGACCTGGAACGGCTGTGGCGCGCCTGGATCGACCTGCGCAGCTTCTCGGTGGCCGGCGCCAACGCGGCGCTGTACCACGACCCCGCAAAGCGCGCGCTGCTCAAGCCCGAGGCGGTCTGGGAAATCGAACGCGGCCTGGCGCTGCCGGGCACGCGCGTGTACGAGGCCATGGCCGAACGCAGCGCGTGGTACCAGGCGCTGCGCGCGCTGTTCGAGCGCTTCGACTACCTGGTGCTGCCGGCCGCGCAGGTGTTCCCGTTCGACGCCGGCTGGGACTGGCCGCATGCCATCGACGGCCGCGACATGGACACCTACCACCGCTGGATGCAGGCGGTGGTGCCGGCCACCATGGCCGGGTTGCCGGCGCTGGCCGCGCCCGCCGGCTTCGGCCCGCAGGGGCTGCCCGCAGGCATCCAGATCATCGGCCCGGCGCAGGCCGACGCCGCGGTGCTGCAGCTGGGCCACGCCTACGACCAGGCCGGCGGCTTCTCGCGCGTGCGCAGCCCCTGGCTGGGCTGAGCCCCGCTGCCCGTCGATTCCGCTTGCCCCCATTCTCATAACTGCCGCTGGAGTGCCACGATGACTGCAATGCCCCCGAAGCTGTTTCTCGCCTGCGCCACCGCCGTGGCCGCGGCCCTATTCGCCGCGCCCGCCGCGCAGGCGCAAACGTGGCCGGAGCGCCCGCTGCGGCTGGTGGTGCCGTTTGCGGCAGGCGGCGCCACCGACGTATTGGGGCGCCTGCTTGCGGTCGGCCTCGGCGAAAAGCTCGGCCAGTCGGTGGTGGTCGAGAACAAGCCCGGCGCCAGCACCGTGATCGGCGCCACCCAGGTGGCCAAGGCAGCGCCCGACGGCTACACGCTGCTGCTGGCAGCCAGCACCACGCTGACGCTGAACCCCGCGATCCGCCCGCACCTCGGCTACGACCCGATCAAGAGCTTCACCCCGCTCGGCCTGATCGCCGATATGAGCCTGGTGCTGGTGGCCAACCCCGATACGCAGATCGCCACGCTCAAGGACCTGGTGACGCAAGCGAAGGCCAACCCGGACAAGTTCTCCTATGGCTCGTTCGGCGCCGGCTCGTCGGTGCATTTTGGCGCGGAGATGCTCAAGGCCGCCACCGGCATCCGCATGGTGCACGTGCCGTTCAACGGCAGCGCCCCCAGCCTGACCGCGCTCGCGGGCGGCCAGGTACCGGTGGCCGTCGATACCGTGGTGGCCACCCTGCCGCTGATCAAGGGCGGCAAGATCCGGCCGGTGGCGGTGCTGTCGCCGCAACGCCTGCCGGCCTTGCCGCAGGTGCCGACCGTCGCCGAAAGCGGCTATCCCGGCTTCCAGATGGGCACCTGGTTCGCGCTGCTGGCACCCGCCGGCCTGCCCGCGCCGGTGCAGCAGAAGCTGGAAAAGGCACTGGCCGACGTCGCCAACGCGCCGGCCACGAAGGCGCGCATGGTCGAGCTGGCGTTGACGCCGGCTTATGGCAATGGGGCGGCGGTGAAGGCGCGCGTGGAAAAGGAATTGCCGGAGATGCGGGCGGTGGCGGCGCGGGCCGATATTCGCGCCGAATAACGAGGTCGGCGCCCGCTCAGCGCCACACGCCCTCCACATGCGCCGCGAAGCCACGGCTGCGGAACGGAATCGGTGCGGCGGTGGCAATGCGCCCGAGCGGC
>JABFVP010000185.1 GCA_013362725.1 Cupriavidus sp. | reverse complement strand
TGCCGCCGCGTGTTGTGGATGGGATTGGCGTGCCGCCGGTTTGCTCCCCTCTCCCGCTTGCGGGAGAGGGGCCGGGGGAGAGGGCGGGCGCTGGCATACCGACGCGCCCGACTTCGTAGAGACTCCGGCCCTCTCCCCCACCCCTCTCCCGCAAGCGGGCGAGGGGAGCCTTGTTCGGGTGGCGTTGGCAATAGAGACGCTGCGGTCAGGCGGCTGCCAGCCCGGCAGGTTTTTCCCCTGTCAGCAGATAGTGGATCAGCTCCGCCACCGGCCGGATGGCTTCGCCGAACGGCAGTGCGCCGCGGCCGCGGAAGAACAGGCCGCGTTCCACGTCGCCGCGCACGGCCTGCGCCAGCTTCAGGTCGATGCAGAACTGGCCGATGCGCGCGATGCCGTCGCGCAGGCCGCAGGCCTGCAGGCAATCGAATCCTTCCAGGCACTCGCGCACGCGGGCGCGGCGCTGCAGGCGTGCTTCGCTGGACAGGTAGCGCTGCAGCCATGGCGTCAGCACCGCGCGCGCGGGCAGCCCGGCCACGCTGGTGAATTCGCGCAGGGTCTCCGGCCTCGCGGTGGCCAGCACTTGCTTGAAGGCCGGATGCGCATCGCATTCCTCGGTCACGGCGAAGGCCGTGCCCAGCTGCACCGCGGCGGCGCCTTCGCCGAGCCAGTGGCGCACCTTGGCGTGGCTGTCGATGCCGCCCGCCAGGATCAGCGGGATGCTGTCCCAGGCAAGTCCCAATTGCGCGAACAGTTCGCGGCATTCGCCCAGCACGCGCGAGAACGAGAAGCGCGGCTCGGACAGGTCCTGGATGGTTGCCGCCCCGAGGTGCCCGCCGGCGTGCGCCGGATGTTCGACCACGATGGCGTCGGGCAGCCGGCCCTTCTTCATCCAGCGGCGCAGCACCAGGCCGATGCCGCGCGCCTCGGACAGGATCGGGATCAGCGCCACCCTGGGATGGCCGGCGGTCAGCTCGGGCAGGTCCAGCGGCAGTCCGGCGCCCATGACGATGGCATCGGCGCCGCTTTCGCAGGCTTGCCGCACCAGCGCCGCGTGCGAGCCGACCGCCTTCATCACGTTGACGGCGATCAGGCCGTGGCCCTCGGAGGCGGCGCGCGCGGCGCGGATCTCGCGGTCCAGCGCCTCGAGGTTGGCGGCTTCGATCGCTGGCTTGTCGCGCTTGCCGCGGGTGCGTGCCATCAAATCGGGGTGGTGGTGGCGCAGGTCGATGCTGGCGATGGTGCCGACGCCGTTCTGGCGCGCGACGGCGCCGGCCAGCCGGTGGGCCGAGATGCCGATGCCCATGCCGCCCTGCACGATCGGCAGCAGGCGGCGGCCGCCCAGCTTGAGCCAGGGGTGATTCATAAACGGGTCTCCGCAAGAGGATGGGCGCCGGGCCGCATGGCGGCTCCGGCGCAGGGGTGACGCGCAAGCGTGGCACAGCGGCACGGGCCCGCGTTTGCCGCAGGTCAATCCCGGCCGGCTGGCCTGCCATCGGCCTACGCCGACCGGCATAGCCCGTCGCGGCCGGGATGCCGTTGGCGTGGGTTTGCGCGCCGTCAAGCCCCTGGCGCGGGCGCTTGGCTAGCATCGGCCGCTGTCTTCCTTCCCCCGCGCCGCCGTCGGCGCCATCACCGATGACCAGTTCCATCCCCGCCCGACACGACGCTCCGCCGCGCCGCCCGCAACTGGTTGCGCCCGCCGGCTCGCTGGCGGCGCTGCGCGTGGCCTTGCAGCACGGCGCCGACGCGGTCTACCTGGGCCTGCGCGATGCCACCAACGCGCGCAACTTCGGCGGCCTGAACTTCACCGAGCCCGACATCCGCACCGGCGTCGCCGAAGCCCATGCACGCGGCGCCGAGGTGCTGTTCGCCATCAACACCTTCGCGCAGATGGGCGCGGTGGCGCAGTGGCACCGCGCCGTCGATGCGGCCGCGGACCTTGGCGCCGATGCCGTGATCATGGCCGACGCGGGCCTGATGGGCTACGCCTGCGCGCGCCATCCCGGCTTGCGGCTGCACCTGTCGGTGCAGGGCTCGGCCACGCACGCCGATGCCATCGAGCTGATGCGTGAGCGCTTCAATATCCGCCGCGTGGTGCTGCCGCGCGTGCTGTCGCTGGCGCAGATCGCAAAGCTGTCGCGCCAGACCAGCGTCGAGCTGGAGGTGTTCGGCTTCGGCAGCCTGTGCGTGATGGCCGAGGGGCGCTGCCTGCTGTCGTCGTATGCCACCGGCGATTCGCCCAACAACAAGGGGGTGTGCTCGCCCGCGCATGCGGTGCGCTGGACCGAGCAGGACGGCACCATGCAGGCGCGGCTGTCGGGCATCCTGATCGACAGCTACGCGCCCGGCGAGCCGGCCGGCTATCCGACGCTGTGCAAGGGCCGCTTCGAGGTCGAGGGCGAGCGCGGCTACGTGCTGGAGGAGCCGACCAGCCTGAATGCGCTGTCGCTGCTGCCGGCGCTGATCGACATGGGCATCGCCGCGATCAAGATCGAAGGGCGCCAGCGCAGCCCGCGCTACGTGGGCGACGTGGTCGGCGTGCTGCGCGCGGCGATCGACGCCGCCTGCGCCGATCCGGCCCGCTTCGTGCCGCGCCAGGAATGGCAGGGCACGCTGGGACGCCATGCCGAAGGCGACCAGGTCACGCAGGGCGCTTATGACCGCCCCTGGCGCTGACACCATGACATCCACCTGCCTGTATCCGGACATGCGGGACATGCCGGCCACGATGGAGCTCCTTATGCCACACACCACCGCGGCCGCATTGCCGCTTGCCGCCGCGATGCCAGGCTTCGGCATCGCCCTCGGTCCGCTGCTGTACTACTGGCCGCGCGAGACCGTGCTGCAGTTCTACGCGTCGGTTGCCGACGCACCGGTCGACCGCGTCTACCTGGGCGAAACCGTCTGCACCCGCCGCCATGAGATCCGCCATGCGCAATGGCTGGAAATTGCGCAGATGCTGCGCGATGCCGGCAAGGAAGTGGTGCTGTCCACGCCGGTGCTGGTCGAGTCCGACACCGATATCGCCTGGATGCGGCGCGTCTGCGCGCAGGACGACTACCTGGTCGAGGCCAACGATCCCGGCGCGGTGCGCTGCATGGGCGGGCGGCCCTTCGTCGGCGGACCGCATCTGAACGCCTACCATGCCGATACGCTGGCATGGCTTGCCGGCCTGGGCGCAGTGGGCTGCGTCGCGCCGGTGGAGATGGACGGCACCACGCTGGCCGCGCTGGCCGCGGCGAGGCCCGCCGGCATGCAGCTGGAGGCCTTTGTCTGGGGCCGCCTGCCGCTGGCATTCTCGGCGCGCTGCTTTACCGCCCGCCACCATCGCCTGCGCAAGGACAGCTGCGAGTTCCGCTGCATGGACTATCCGGACGGGCTGGTCGCCGCGACCGGCGAAGGGCAGGCGTTCTTCACGCTGAACGGGGTGCAGACGCAGAGCGCCACCTGCCTGGACCTGTGCGCCGAGGCGCTGGACATGGCGCGGATGGGAGTGGGGATGCTGCGCGTCAGTCCGCATTCGTCGGGCACGCTCGCGGTGGTGCGGCAGCTCGCGGCGATCCGCGCCGGGCAACGCGCGCCCGCCGCCAGCGGCATCACGCCGGCCGGTGCCGAGCCATGCAACGGCTACTGGCACGGCCGCGCCGGCATC
>JABFVP010000321.1 GCA_013362725.1 Cupriavidus sp. | reverse complement strand
ATGGATGTGTCTTCGGAAATCATCCATAGCTTACTGCCTGTCTTCATGGTCATCGAACTCGGCGCTAGTGCTACGGCGGTTGGGATCATAGAAGGTGTGGCAGAGGCAACTGCCCTGATTGTGAAAGTCTTTTCCGGCGCCTTGAGCGACTATCTTGGGAGGCGTAAGGGACTGGCTGTATTCGGCTACGCGCTCGGCGCGCTTTCGAAGCCATTGTTTGCAATCGCGCCCGGTGTCGGAACCGTACTTGCGGCACGCCTGACAGACCGGCTTGGCAAGGGTATTCGCGGTGCGCCCCGCGATGCGCTGGTCGCGGACATCGCGCCGCTGCAGATTCGCGGTGCAGCGTTTGGCTTGCGGCAGTCGCTGGACACCGTAGGCGCGTTCTTGGGCCCATTGATTGCCATTGGTCTAATGTACCTCTGGGCAAACGACTTCAGGTCCGTCTTCTGGGTGGCGGTCATCCCGGGCGTTTTGTCTGTCGCCGTGCTTATGTTCGGAGTACAGGAGCCAGAGGCACACGAACGAACAAAACGGGTGAACCCCATCCAGCGCGTGAATCTCGTGCGGTTGGGCCCGGCTTATTGGGGTGTGGTTGCAGTGGGTACAGTCTTCACACTGGCGCGATTCAGTGAAGCGTTCCTGGTGCTCCGGGTTCAGCAGACCGGGCTGCCTCTATTTTCGGCGCCTCTGGTTCTCGTCGCGATGAACGTTGTGTATTCCGTCTCGGCCTATCCATTCGGCAAACTGGCAGACCGGCTCAGTCACGGTCATGCAAGGCTACTCGTGTGGGGGCTCCTGGTTTTGATTGGTGCCGACATGGTGCTTGCGATGGGTTCACACTGGGCCATTGCACTGTGCGGGGTTGCGCTATGGGGCTTGCACATGGGTATGACGCAGGGTCTGCTTGCGACGATGGTGGCGGGTATAGCGCCGCCTGACCTAGTGGGTACGGCTTTCGGGGTCTTCAACCTTGCCGGTGGTCTAGCGATGCTGATTGCGAGCGCGTTGGCCGGCTGGCTGTGGGAGAAATTCGGGGCTGCTTTCACATTTTATGGCGGGGCATTGTTCTGCGGAGCGACTATCGTGTTGATTCTCCTGATGAGGCAAGGAACTAGTGTCCGGTCCCGCTAATACGTAAGCAGTGTCGATGCAGTTTCTCGAGGATAGAGTCGGCTGTGGCGGTCCAGAGGAACGGTTGGGGGTTCGCGTTGTACGAGGCGACAAAGTGCTCGATTGATAGCCTCGACCTTAATGCGGCGTACCTGGATGCAATCACTCACCACAGCAAATCCGTAGATCTCGGATCGGGGCCGGCCAAATGCGGTATGCCGATACCGCCTGGCCAGCTCCGCATCAGTATCAAAAGCCGGCTCGTGCCTGGATATAGACCATGCGCGGCGCGCCGACCAGACGACCGGCATTGCTGTCGGTGGTGCGCGTGTAGTAGCCCTTGTCGAACACGTTATTAAAGCCGATCGTGATGTCGGTACGCTTCCACGCGGGACCTTGAGCATCGCCTGAAGATTCCAGGTGCGGAAGCCCCGTATGCGGCCCACGCTGCCATTCGGCGCCTCGGCAACCGCGGACCGTATTGGCCAGGTCAGAGTACTGCGAGCTCTGGTGCGAGGTGGAGACGTTGAAGGTCCAGTTGCGCCAGTCGTAACGTGCACCGAGCGTATCGGTATTGCGCGAATAGGACGGTACGTCCAGGCCGGCTGTGGTGCCCGACTTCTGAATCGCGCGCGTGTATGTGTAGTTGGCGTAGACATTCAGCCCGGCGAAAGACCGGCGCGATCGAACGTGTAATCGATCGCGGTTTCCACGCCATCGTGGTCGGTGGCGCCGATATTCTGGAACGTAGCGGGGAAAGGGCCCGGCACCTGCAGGATCTGGTTGTCGAACTTGATCTTGAACGCAGTCAATTCGGCCTTGATCCGGTTATCGGTCCAACGCGTACCCACTTCGAAGGTACGGGCCACTTCCGGCTGCAGCGGATTGCTCGGCGTCTGCGAATTGAGCTGGGTGTTCTGCACCGGCCCGAACGACGTGCTGTAGTCGGAGAACACCGTCCACGCATTGCTCACGAGGTACGAGACATGAGCGAGGGCAGCGCCTTGTTATTCAGGCTTTCGAACTGCGTCGTGGTATCCCGTTGCTGGCGCTTGGTGTCGATATGTTCGAAGCGCACGCCCGGCACGATGCACCAGTTGCCGATGGCAATACGATCGTCGATATAGACGGCGTGAGCATCGGTGGCGTTGTCGAAGTTGGTGGTCGGGCCAGCCACGCCGGTCACCAGGTTCTGATTGTAGGAATTGTCGAATGGTGAGCGACACCGCCCGGTCCAGCCAGGCGTGACACAGGGCCGGCTATCGGCGCTTGCCCTTTGCCGCCGGCTGGGCCGTCTACGACTAGCGCCCCTCGACGGCGAGATTGCGGTCCTGAAGGCGGCCCAGGCCAAGCACAGAAGAGCAGAGGAAAGGAGAGAAAAGGAGAGAAAAGGAGAGAAAAGGAGAGGCTACCGCCGCTGGCAGCGGCGCCGGACGCCGCGCGCCGATCGTCGTGTGTCAAGACTGCATTCCCGGGCAGACCGGAGAAGTTGTACCGGGTGGCTGGCCATATTTTGCTCGGTCGGGTCGTCCGGGATGGGAGGCGTCGCGCATACCATGCATCAGCATGGCAAAGTGCTGCTCCTGGCGCTTGCTGAGCGTTGGCCTGTCAGGTGCGATATCCCGCCAGCAATTGCTTCATCGCCCGGAACGCCGTGGCGCGGTCATCGCCGAGCAGGAACGCGTGGACGCCTTGCTCCCGCCAGTGTTCGCATTGGCCGGCCGCACGTGGAATGGCGCAGAACGGCACGCCACCTGCCTGGCAGGCCTGCGCAACCCGAGCGATGGCGGCCTGCACAATAGGGTGCTGCGCATCGCCTGGCACGCCCAGGTTTTGCGACAGGTCGATCGCGCCTTCCAGCACCATGTCAATGCCGGGCACGGCTACGATCTCCTCGATGGCATCCACGCCTTCCTGGTCCTCGATCATGGCCACGACCATCAGCTCGCGGTTGGCGCGTTCGAAGTATGCGGGCAAGGTTAGCGTGCCGAAGCCTGTGGTCCGGCCCCCGGTGATGCCGCGGGTACCAAGCGGGTGGTAGCGCGTGCTGGCGATGGCCAGTTCCGCCTCCGCCCGGTTGCGCACATGCGGCACGACGATGCCTTGCGCGCCAGCGTCGAGCACGCGCAGGATGATGTCCGGCGCAGCCCACGGCACGCGCACCAGTGCCGTGGTGCCGGCGCATTCCGCGGCGCGGATCATGTTCTCCAGCGTCTGCGGGTTCACGCCGACGTGTTCGAGATCCAGGATCACGAAATCGAAACCGGCGTAGCCGATCATCTCCGTCATCAGCGGCAAGGGCAGGGAATTGATCAGCCCGAACACGTCGCGTTCGGCGGCAAGCGCCGCCTTCAGCTGGTTAGCCTGCAGCATGGGTGCTCTCCGCGGGCAGGTACCAGTGCCGCGGATGCGGATGGCGCAGGAAGTCGTGGTGCGAGATATGCCATGCATAGGCGCCGGCATATGGAAAAACCACCAGGTCGCCGGCGCGCACACTGTCGACGAGGGCGTCCTGGGCAAGGATGTCCTTCGGCGTGCAGAGCTGGCCGACGACGCTGATGCGCGCGTCGCGCACGCCCGGTCGGGGAAACGGGTAGCGCCATGTTTCGACAGGCAACACCCGGAAGGGATGGCTGTGCCCTTGTGCATAGGGCGTGCGGAAGTGATGGGTGCCGCCGCTGGCCACGGCGAAGGGGCGCCCGAAGGCGTGCTTTACGTCGATCACCTCCATCGCGTAGTAGCCGCAGAACGCGGTGATATAGCGCCCGCATTCGAAGCGCACGGTCAGCCCGTCGCGATGCGCCGACAGCGCCGGCAGCCCTTCGGCGAAAGCAGCCCAGTCGAACTGCTGCTCGGGTTCGCGGTAGTTGACACCGATGCCGCCGCCGACGTTGACCTGGTCCAGCGAATTGAGCGCATATTCCGCGCGCCAGAGGCTGACCTGCTGCAGGTAGGCATCGAGCAGCCGCAGGTGGGCGGCGGCGTCGAGCTGGTGCGACATCAGGTGGAAATGAAAGCCCCGCAGGCGGATTTGCGGGTGCGCGCGCAGCCACGCCAGGCAGCCCGGCAACTGGTCGCCGGCAATGCCGAACGGCGTGGGCTTGCCGCCCATCATCAGCGTGGTCGCCTGCAGCCCGTCGACGGCAAGATTGACTCGCAGCAGTACCGGCGCGATCACGCCGCGCGCTCGCGCAAGCCATGCCAGGCGCTCAAGCTCATGCTGGCTTTCCACGTGCAGCGCGTCTACACCGAGGTCGAGCGCGCTGGCCAGTTCCGCATCGGTCTTGCCGGGGCCGCTAAAGATCAGCGGCACCTCGGAAAAATGCTCGCGCACCCAGGCCAGCTCGCCGCCGGAAGAAATCTCGAATCCGTGCGTAAGCGGCGCCAGCGTTTGCAGGATCGGCAGGTCCGAGTTGGCCTTGATCGCGTAGAACAGCTCGAATCCCGGCGGCAGGCTGCGCGCCGTGGTCGTGGCATGGCGCCGCAGCGCCTCCAGGTCATAGACGTAGGCGCACAGCGGCGTGCCAGCATCGGCAAGCGCCTCGTGCAGGTGGGCGGCAACGCGCGGCCAGCGCAGTTCGGGCGCGGTCATTGCCATGCCGCCTCCATGCCAGCAAAGGGAATGGGATTGGTGACGGCCACGTAGGTCGACGCGCGGTCGGCGCGCTGGAAGAAGCGGTTGCTGAAGTTGGTCTTGGCCGGGAAGGGATTGCCGTGCAGCAGTCCGTTGATGCGCGGCGCCGAGGCGGCATTGCCGTGGCGATGCTGGTAGGTATGCAGGTGATGGCGCACGACCGACCACAGCCGCGCGGTCATTGCCGGTCTGCCGGACCCGAGTTGCGCGATGACTTCACACAGGTTGTTGACGAACAGGCAGTAGGCGACGCGGTTCCAGCCTTGCTCCTCGTCGTACCACAGCGAAGCCTGGGCACGTTCACTGAGCTCCGGCATGCTGGCGGCGGGATGGCGCGAGGGCGTCAGCTTCACGCCTTCGAAGTCGCGCAGGAAGATCTGCGCGGGCAGCCCCTGCCGCAGCCCGAGCACCACGTTCTGCAGGTGTGGCTCGAAGATGACACCGTGCGCGAAGAACAGGTGCAGCACCGGATAGAGCAGCTGTGAGACATAGTCGGAGAACCAGCGCTCGGTCATCGCATCCGCGTGGGTTCCGGTCTCACTGGCCAGCCCGGTCAGGAGCCGGTGCATGCGGGCTTCGCCGTAGTAGTGGTTCCCGAACAGCGAGCCGGCGAGCAAGGGAATGCAGTCGGGCGCGCGCAGCGTGTCCACGCTCTGGCGCAGGATCAGCCCGAAGCCCTCGATCACCTGCCGGTTCTGCTCGATGTCGGCGTCCTTCAGGTCGACCGACAGGAATGCCGGCTCCTCCATCAGCGCGAGGCCGGGGAACATGCGCGCGAGTTCCGGCAGCAGCGGGCGCAACACGCGGTTCACATGCATGGCGCTCTCCAGCTCGTACCAGGCGTTCTTGCGCACGCAGTTGGTGATGCGGATATTCAGCGACAGCTTGTAGAAGTACGGATTGCCTGGCTGGTACAGCGTGCGGATCGACGAGGTGGGGAAGAAGTCCGCACCCTGCGTGCCCAGGTCCTGCATGCGTCCGCTGGACAGCGCGTCGCGCACGAGCGGATGCTCGCGCAGATAGCCGGCCTGCCACGGATGGACCGGCACGGCCACGCGGTCGCCAGGCACCGCCGGGGCGTTTGGCGCGATCAGCGCGTCGCAGCAGGCGTCGAGCAGCGACTGCTGCGCGATGTCTTCGCGCGGCACCGAGAACCACGCGAGCGCAAAGCGCGTACGGAGTTCGGGCGAGTACCGCAGCAGGTCGTCGTCGGAGAAGCCCTGCCGGCTCTTGGGCGTCGGATGGAACGGATGACCGAAAGTCAGCGACTGCTCGGAGTCGATGTAGGCCTCCACCGGATCAGTGGGAATCGTCGCCGGCACCGGCACGGCCAGCACTTCGGTGCTGACGGCGAAGCTGTTGCGAATCTGCTCCATCAGCTCGGTGTTCGGCGGCACTTCGTGCTTCAGCGCCATCTCGCGCAGCAGCAGCGCCGCCAGCGACTCCCAGTCGAGCAGCGCCCAGGGCTTGTTCTCGGCCTTGTGGAATACCGGCGACAGGTAGCGGTAGTTGCCGGTGTGCCATGCTCCGCCGACCACGGCCAGCAGGCGATCGTGGACGTGCGGCAGCTCCACCTGCAGTACTTGGCCCGGGGTGCGCTGCATCGTCATCGCAATCGCCGCCGGCCAGTCATGCTGGCCTACGGGCGGCCCCACGCGCAGTTTGCCGTCAGGCACCGCGACCTCGCGGCAGTAGCAGTTCAGCAGCGTTTCCTGGCAGCGCCGCGCGGCGGCCAGGTCCGCCGGCAGCGGGAGCGTGCCGGTGTCTTCAATGATGGCTTGCGATTGCATGTGTTGTGACCTCTTCTTGTGATCTCGTCTTGTGATCTTTTTTCCGGATCAAAGTGTGCGTAGCCGCTGTTTCGCGGCAATCAGCAGGTAGCCGACCGTCGGCGCGAGCAGCGCGGCGCCCAGCAGGTAGGGCGCGCTTGGGCCGGCGATGCTGACCGCCGCGCCGGCAGCAAGTCCTGCCGCGACGCCGCCCCACTTGGAACTGCTTTCGAACCAGCCGAAGGTTCGCCCGGCGTTGCCCGCGTGCACGACGCTTGCTACCAGCGCATGCAGCGCGATGAATCCGACGGTCATGGCGGTGCCCATCAGCAGTCGCCAGGCCACCAGCGCGGGCAGGCCGAGCGGCGCCGCCTGTGCCAGCAGCGTGAGCACCAGCGTGCCGTAGGCGGTGGCGAGCAGCCCGAGCGATGGCGCGAGCCCCAGTCGTCGTGACAACAACGGTGCCGCGGCCAGATACACCAGGTGAGGCAGGCCGAACAGCAGGCCGGCGGTCGCCGTGGACAACCCCGGCATGCGCTGTTGCATGTCCGGGATGAAGTACGGGAACGTCACCACGGTGGCGAATACGAACGCGAACTGCAGCACATAGATTTGACGGGGCGTTGCCGGCGCGTCTGCGGTCGGCCCGGGGGGACCAGCCGATGGTCGCCTGGCACCGCTGCTCGCAGCGTCACCCGCGGGCAGCCATGCGATCAGTGCCGCGGCCGCCAACGGCAATACGGCCAGCCAGCGGTACAGGACGATCGGGGACTCCGCGCCCATCCAAAGACCCAGGCACGCGGGCGCCGCCACCAGCGCGGCACGCGCCGACCACTGCATCGCGGTCAGGCTGCGCGTGAGCGTGGTGCCGCTGGCGACGGTTGCCAGGTACGCATTGGACGCCGAGAACGTGCCGCCCAGCACGCCTTGCAATACCAGCGCGGCAAGGAAGGTGAATGAACTGTTCGCGTAGCTGGCAAGCAGGAAGCTTGCCGCAAGGCCCAGTTGCGCGCGCAATAGCAGCGGCTTCTTGCCGAAGCGGTCAGCGAGCCGGCCCCACCATGGCGCCGAGACGGCCGCCAGCAGTGTCGGCACCACGTAGAACGCGCCAGCCAGCCACGGCACGTCATTGTGCAGCGAGCGTTGCAGGATCAGCGCGAAGAACGGCGGCATGCCCAGCGCCGCGAAGGCGGCGATGAAATGGCACAGCATGACGACCGCGACCACCTGTCGCGTCTGGACGCTCATGCGGCCACCTGCAGGAAGTTCGGCGCGCGCCTGCCGTAGAACTTGTTCACGTCGGTCGCGCCGGTCTGCGTCTTCTCCACCAGCGACGCCGCGGTCAGCAGGTACTTGAGGTGTAGCCGGTCATCGTCGAGCAGCACCTGGCGTGCGAAGGCAGTGTCTTCTCCCGCTGCATCCAGATCGGCAAGTACGGCCTCGACATGGCGGCGCACGCGCGCGTAGCCCGCGGCGGGATCGGTGCCACGACGCTGTGCGATGCCTTCCACCAGCGCGGCAATGTTCAGTTGCAGCGTGATGGTGACGAACATCTGCGCAAGTGGCAGCCCTGCGGCCACGCCAATGCGCTGGTCTTCCAGCTCGGCGAGCCGGACCGCCAGCTCCGGCCACCGGCGCGCGAGCAAGACGCGGTCGATGCGCGCGGCATCGTTGTCCTTGAGGAGCAGCCGCAGCCCTACATCCCCGTAAACGAGCATCGAGTTCTGCTGGTTCGATTCCAGCGCAATGCCATAGCGCAGCCACAGCGTCAGGTGCAGGCGCAGCGTGAGCGCCAGGTAGCTATCGAACCAGGCATCGAGATCGCCGCCGTGGTAGCGGCCGGCGAGTTCTTCGGCCACGCACTTTCCATCGCAAGTGTCGGCCAGGAGGCCGGCAACAGATACCACCGTCGTCTCCACCAGTGCCTGCGCGGGATAGCGGCGCAGGATGTAGCCCAGGAACGGGCGCTGGTCCACATGGGCGCCGTTGGCCTCGTCGGTAAGCAGCACGCGGCCGTCGATACCCGGTTCGCGCCTGACGATGTCGCCAAGCAGTGTCTGGATGCGGTGCCCGTCGCCGATGGTACTGGGCTTGATGGTGCGGATGTTCTTGGCGCCCAGTGTCCGGATGGTGAGCGGCAGCTTGACGTGCCACTCGGGCGCGTCGAGCAGAATCAGCGAACGTACTGACAGGGTGGGAGACACGCGCAGGTACGTGCGCGGGGCGCGGACGACATGATCAGCCAGCCCGGCTTCGGCCAGGAAGGAATCCAGGTGGTGCTGCCACACGAACGGATGTACCGGCACCAGTGCGTGCGTCCGAGCAAGCGCGGTGTCGAGACCGACATCGGCGAAATCCGGCCAGTGCGGCGGCAGCATGCCGCCACTGGGATGATGGCGCTCGCGCGGCACAGCGATCCAGTTCAGCGTGAATGCAGGCTGGAACTCCGGCGCGTACTGAGCGAGGTCACTGGCCGCGAAGCCCAGCTTGGCGCGCGCGGTGGGATAGTAGGGATGATCGAGGAAGCCGGCGAGCCGGTCGTAGTGCTGCATGCGCAGGTGCCACGAGGGCAGGGCGTGGCCGTCGGCACTGTCGGACTGTGCAAACCAGCGCGCGCGTTCGGCCATGGCGGTGGCGCGATGATCGCAAGCAGCGCGGCATTCGTCGGCGTACGCGGTGAACAGGCTGGCGGCTTCGGGGGGAAGATCGCCGGCGAATGCTGCAAGTACCGCCTCGATATCGTAAAGGGCGGTCAGTTCACCGGCGTCTTCGCGCAATACCGGCAGGCGCGACAGGCGCCAGTCCTGCATGTAGCGGGTGGGCGTCACCGGAATCCAGAGCGTGCCCCGGCCAAGATGGCTCACGCGCAGCCATTGCTGCCTGATGTCGAAGCCGTGGGCTGTGCCCTGCTGCAGGGCATCGCCGCCGCAAAGCTCGCTGCGGCTGGCACACGCGCGAACGTCTTCGCGCAGCAATGTGTCGAGCACGCGGATGCAGATGTACTCGGCATCCGGATGCGTGTTCCCGGCCGGGAGGCTGGTCTGCGCAGGCAGGCGGGCGGTCATTGTGCGATCTCCCAGGCGAGCCGGCTGCTGGCCAGTTCCACCGCGGCGGCAAGGCCGGCGGTATCGGGGCCGCTGCCGCGCAGCACGCCCACGTAGTCCTTGTTGGAGTTCGTGAGCTGGATGGCGTCGCCCACCTTGCGCAGCGGCTGGTAGGTCAGGCGCACGCCGTTGTCGTCATGCTGGCTGGCTGGCGGCGCGTGCCGGAGCGTGCCTTCGTTCTGTGCTGTGAAATAGCGGATCCAGGCCGCGCGCTCGGGCACGGCGAGCGCCGGCAGTGGCTGGCCAAGGTGCAGGCGCAGGACCTGTTCGAACAGCGGGAATTGGAGCGTATCGGACAGCAGGAACTCGCGGTAGTCGCCGATGCTGCGGTAGTTGATTTCGATGAGCCGCGGGCCTTTCGGCGTGAGCACATATTCGGTATGGCAGGCGCCGAAGCCGATGCCGAAACGGCGGATAGTGTCCAGCACTTCGGCCTCGATCGGGGCGGGCAGGCCCGTGCCCCATACCGCTTCCAGTTCGACAAAATACGGCGGCGGCGACAGGCTGACGCGGAAGCCGCCCAGCGCACGCACCTCGCTGCCATCACCAAGCGTTTCGAGTGTGTAGAGCGGGCCTTCCAGGTACTCTTCCAGCAGCAGCGCCTGGCCGGGGTGCTGCGCCCAGGCGGCTGCGCACTGCTCAGCCAGTTCGGCATGGTCTTGCGCCAGGCTGACCTGCTGGCTGGCCACGCCTTCACGCGGCTTGACGATGCATGGCATAGGCACGTCGGCTAGCGCGGCCAGGGCGGCGGCATCGCAGACGACGGCGTGCCAGAGCGTATCGATGCCGAGCTCGGCCAGGCGGCGGCGCATTTCCGCCTTGTTCTTGGCCGCGTAAGCGACGCGCCAGTCCTTGCCCGGCAAGCCGAAGTAGGCAGCCGCCATGGCAGTGGCCGCCTGCAGATGATCGCTGTTGGAAAACACGGCGGCTGGCATGCTGCCACGGCGGGTGATGGCGTCAATCACCGCCAGCGGGTTGAAGACGTCGCACGGGACTATCGCGTCTGGATAGGCCGGCAAACCGGGCTTTGCGAAGTGCGCGCGATGCGCGTCCGCGCAGTCTGTCAGCACGACAACGGAAAGCCCGAGTGCCCGGGCCGCGGGCAGGAAACCTTCATTGACGGGGGCAGTGGGTACGTGCGCCAGGACGAAGAGGTCTTGCATGTTGTTCCTTGTGATTTGGAATCAGCGTTGTTCTTTGGTACGTGCACTCTAGAGGAGAATAGAGGCGCGAACAAGAATGATTCGTATTACAAAATGTAAGTACTCTTTGGGACGGAACGAACGGGATCAAAGGGAAGGCCGCTCGCATGCGGCGGCATGGCCGTTCAACGAGCAGCACGCTGCAGCGGTTGGCCGATGGTCTGTCCTTGGGGCACCGCCCGGGACGCCTGCACAGGGGCGTCCCGATGACTGCCCGTTCAACGTGGAGCGCGGCCCGGACAGGCTCGCGCTATCTGAGCTTACATCCGGTATCTCAATGTAGCCATCACGCTCCGCGGCGCCCCGGGCATGTTGAGGTTGGGGCTGGAGCCGTGCGCCGAGACGATGTAGCCCTTGTCGAACAGGTTGTACACGTTGAGCTGCGCCTCGAACGCGCCGCGGCGATACCAGGCCATGGCGTCGGCGGTGACGTAGCCGGGCAGCGTCACGGTGTTCAGCGGATCGGCATAGCGCGCGCCCACCAGGTTGATCCCGGCGCCGATGCCGAAGCCGTGGCCCAGGTCCTTGGTCAGCCACGCGTTGCCGGAATGGCGCGGCGTGATGGTGGCGCGCTTGCCTTGCAGCGCGGCGGTGGACTCGGTGACGGTAGCGTCCAGGTAGGCGTAGCCGGCCAGCATGCGCCAGCCGCTACCGAGTTCGGCCGCGCCCGAGACTTCCACGCCGTCGGTGCGCTGCTTGCCGATTGGGATCAGTGCGGTGTTGGCAGCGTTGGCCACCTTGATATTGCTGCGCTCCAGGCGGAACACCGAGATCGTGGTGCTCGCCTTGCCATCCAGCCAGTCGTACTTGGCACCGACTTCGGTGTTGTTGGTGGTCTCCGGCGCCAGGTCGGCGTTGTTGGCCGCCAGCGCGAACGCCTCGCCCGAAGGCTGGAACGACTTGCTCCACGAAACGTAGTACGACTGCGCCTTCGACGGCTGCCACACCAGGCCGGCGCGCGGGCTCCAGGCGGTGTCGGTGCGCGACAGGTCGCGCTGGCCGGCGATCCGGTTCTTCGTCTCCTGCTGGAAGTTGTCGTAGCGCACACCCACCAGCGCCTTCCACTGCTCGCTGAAGGTGATCATGTCCTGAGTGTAGAACGCCAGCGTGTCAAAGACGCCGAGGTTCGAGGTGCCGGGCGTGCCCGGCGCCAGGCGCGGCAGCGTCAGCAATACCGGGTTGAACAGGTCGAAGACTGCCGTGCGGCCGTTGGCGCCCAGCACCGGCTTGGTGTTGTTGACCTGGTCCTTGTTCTGCTGGCCGATCTCCATGCCGTATAGGAGCTCGTGCTTCATGCCCAGGAAGCTGGCCTTCTGCGTCAGGTCGGTCTGGTTGAACCAGCCATGTTCCTCGCGGCGGACGTTGCCGTGGTTCATGGTGAGGGTGCGGGCCGCCTCGTTGACCGTGTTGGTCAGCGTGTTGTTGCGGTCCAGCGAGTAGTGGTAGTAGCGCGTGGCATTGCGGATCGACCAGTTCTCGTTGAAGCGGTGGTTGACCGTGGCGGTGCCGGAGAACACACGCGACTGCGAGTAGTCGGCGTCGCGCGCATTGGCCGCGCCGTAGTAGCGCGAGGCCGGCACGTCGACCGGGCGGCCCTGGAACGCCGGGATGCCGAAGTCCGTCACGCGGCGGTCTTCCAGGTAATCGGCCTGGAACAGCACGGTGGTCTCGGGCGCCACGCGCAGCTCCAGCGACGGCGCGATCGCCGAGCGGTCGAGGAACTGCTGCGAGCGGTAGCTGTTGGCCTTCTCCACCGCGCCGGTGATGCGGAACGCGGCGGCGCCGTCGGCAAACACGCGGCCGAC
Source organism: Cupriavidus sp. (assembly GCA_013362725.1). Lineage (GTDB taxonomy): Bacteria > Pseudomonadota > Gammaproteobacteria > Burkholderiales > Burkholderiaceae > Cupriavidus. Next base: position 342 of record JABFVP010000321.1, on the reverse strand, counting down.
ATCGGCCTCGGCGCGACGATCGGCCCACATGCCGTAGCTGAGCGCAAAGTCGGTGACGTCGATGCCCGGCTTCTTGGTCACGCGGTTGATCAGGCCGCCCGACGAGCCGCGGCCGTACAGCACCGCGGCCGGCCCCTTGATGACCTCGACCCGGTCGACGTTGGACAGGTCGCGGAAGTACAGCGCGTCGTCGCGGATGCCGTCGACGAACTGGTCGGCAATCGCGGTGAAGCCGCGGATCGACACCTGATCGCGCTGGCCGTCGCCGGTGGAGAACGACACGCCCGGCACGTTCTTCAGCGCATCCTGCATCGAGGTGGCGTGCTGGTCGCGCATCACGTC